>NZ_JAUJWZ010000010.1:0-217733 GCF_031931925.1 Pseudomonas sp. rhizo66 | reverse complement strand
TTGGTGTTCAGCGTGTAGGTGTACGTGCCGTCAGCATTCAGAACCAAGGTGCCGTAAGTGCCGGTGAACGTGCCCGGAGTTACCGGTCCGGTAGGGACGCGGTCAGCCCCTTGCACATCGTTGGTCAGCACGTTGCCGGTCAGGGTCAGCAGGGTTTCCGAGGCTGTACCGTTGGCGTCGTCAAACGCTTTCGGCACGTCGTCAGTGATATTGACGTCGAGCGTGCCCGTCGCGGTGTCGCCATTGCTGTCGCTGGCAATCACCGTGAACTGCTCGCTGAGGTTGTTCACGCCATCGCCGGCTGCGTGGCTTTCGTTGCCGTTGAGGGTGTAGCTGTAACTGACCACGCCCGTCGCCGGGTTGTAACCAGTGATGGTCAGGGTGTTGCCCAGTTGCGTGGTGATCGATTGCGGGAACCCGACCGCTACGCCGCCGTTGATCAGGTTGATGCCACCGATGCTCAGACTGGTCAAACCATCCGGCGCCGACACGGTGAAGCTGCCGCTTTGCGTCAGTGCTCCTGGATTGGCCGCCGAGCCGTCGGGCAGATTGGCTTCATTGACGTTCAGCTCGCCGCCAGCCACGTTCAGGCCGCTGAGGGTCACCGGATTGTTGACTGGAGGCGGCACAACGACTGCCGGGGTGTTGTCGCCGTTGTCGATCACCGCGTTACGACGTTCTTCGGGGAATTCAGGAATACCGCCGAACCCGGCGGTGGGGAAACCGATGATCGGGTCAACCCGGCCGCCGACTTCGGTCAGCAAGACAAAACTGTGGCCACCGCCCAGTTCACCTGGCGCACCGCCCGGAGCATTCGGGCCGGCCGCGGTGGCTTCAGCGGTTTTGCTCGGGTCTTCACCGGCGGCGATGGCTTTCTGGATCTGCTCGACGTCGGTGAGTTGCGCGTCGCTCGGGGTCACGGCCTCCGCAGCATTTACGTGTGCAGCCTGACCGGCCAACAGTTCACTGGTCATGGCCATGCTGCTGCCGCGTCCAAGGGTCAGTTCTTTGCCGTTGTCCAGCTTCACCGCCACCGCGCCTTCCGCGCCAGTGATCAGTTGATCGCCTGCAAACAAACGATCCCCCTCAACCAGTGCGCGTTTAATACCGTCGGCTGACTGGGCGAAAACCTGGCCAATGACTTTAGTGACTGTGCCGATGAGCGTTGCCATGTGAAATCCTCCGCTGCCGACCACCGTCGGCACTGGTAAGCGAAGCAGCCCATGGCTCAATCGGGTTGTCGGAGGTGACGCTCGCACCCTCGACAGTTCGTTTCGCAGGCGGCCTCTTTCGGAAACATCAGTGCTATCAAGCACTTCCACATCCTGATCAAAGCCATACGCCCACTAACGCTACGTAACGGTGGTGAATCACTCGAGTGACAAAAATCTGTCGCTCATCAGCCGCTACGCGTCCCTCCCCTTCAGCAGTACTTCGCCGTATGTCGCAAAGTGAGTGGAACTTTCCTCAAGCCTTTTTGCGCTCCCTAAAGCGCATAAAACAAAGGCTTTCATGCTGAACAATGTGCCGGTTTTTACAAAGCGCATAAGTTTTTTTCGGCATAAGCCTTATGAAAATTTTTTCTTAGCTACGCTTCAGGATGTTCTTAGCTCTGTTGTTACAAGAGTGAAACGCATACACCTAAAAATATCGTCAAATATTTGGCGACAGTAACACACCATCAGGACTCAGGGAGATGCACCCATGCGCGTTCTAACCCCCCTCTGCAGCGCGGTTTTGCTGGCCATGGCTTGCACTTCTCAAGCTCAGGCCATGAACCTCACCGAGGCGATTCAAAGCACCATCGCCACTCACCCGGAACTGGCCTCGCGCGTGGACGCCCGCCTGTCGGCAGATGAGCAAGTCAAAGTGGCCAAGGGCGGTTTCTATCCGTCCGTCGATCTGAACGCCGCGTATGGCCGTGGCTACAGCGACAACACCAACACCCGGGCCTTCGGTAATCACCACACCGAAATCCTCAATTACACCCAGTCCGAGCTGCGTTTGCGGCAAATGCTGTTCGACGGTTTCAACACCGCCAACGAGGTCGAGCGCACCAAAGGCGTGTCCAATTCGCGTGCGTACTACGCGCAGGGCACCGCTCAGGATCTGGCCTTGCGCACCATCGAGGTCTACCTCGAAGTGCTCAAACGCCGCGAGTTGGTGACGCTGGCGCGCAACAACCTGCAGGCGCACTTGCGGGTCAACGATCAGATCGGCCTGCGCACCGAGCGGGGTGTCGGCAGCACCGCCGACTCCGATCAATCGGTTGCGCGTAAAGCGCTGGCGCAGAACAACCTCGACACCGCCGAAGTCGATCTGTCTGACGCCGAAGCCAACTTCTACAGCGTGGTCGGACGCATGCCCGATGAACTGGAAACCCCGGCCTCGACCCGTGGCGAGTTGCCGACCGAACTGCGTGAAGCCCAGCAGAGCATGGTCGACAACAACCCGTATCTGAAATCCGCCCAGGCTGACGTGCAGTCGGCCGAGAGCCAGTACGAAGTCGCCAAATCGCCGTTCTACCCACGCTTCGATGCCGAAGCCGCCGTCGGCGCGAATAACAACGTGCAAGGCGATGAAGGCCACGACAACGAATGGCGGGTGGGCGTGGTGATGAACTACAACCTGTTCCGTGGCGGCAGCGACAAGGCGCGACTGGCCGCCAATGCCCACGACATCAATCAGGCCATGGACATCCGCAACAACGCCCTGCGTCAACTCAACGAGAACATTCGCCTGGCGTGGAACGCCATGGAAAACGCGAAGAAACAGACCCCGACCGCCCGCGAATACGCCGAAACCACCAAACGCGTGCGCGCCGCGTATCAGGATCAGTTCGGCCTCGGCCAGCGTACCCTGCTCGACTTGCTCGACAGCGAAAACGAGCTCTACAACGCCAACCGTCGTTACACCGAAATCCGCTACACCGAGGAATATTCGATGTACCGCGTGCTGGCGAACATGGGCCAGTTGCTGAGCAAGCAACGGGTGGTGCTGCCGGCTGATGCGATTGCGGCGACCGAAGTGAAGAACGAAGCGCGCCTGCCCGAGCTGAAATAACCAACTCCCTGTAGGAGCTGCCGCGGGCTGCGATCTTTTGACGTTGTTTTTTACGATCAAGATCAAAAGATCGCAGCCTGCGGCAGCTCCTACACGTGATTGGGGTGATAGACGATCAAGCGTTCCGTTCAGTTTTGTGTAGCCAGTGCCACCGTTTCAGGGGAGCGATCAATATGACCAGCATGGAACCCGGCAACATCGGGGTCGATCCGCGGCTGAGCTTCGATGATCCGTTACTCGACGGTCTGTTGATCCTTTGCAAACTGCATGGCGCGACGGTCAGCCGTGCCAGCCTGAGTGCCGGGCTGCCGCTGAACAAACAGCGTCTGAGCCTCGACCTGCTGCCCCGCGCTGCCGCCCGCGCCGGATTGCAGGCACGGATTCTGCGGCGTGAGCTGAAAGACATCTCGCCGCTCAACCTGCCGATTCTGCTGCTGCTCAACGACGGCCGCACCGCCGTATTGCGGCGTTTCGGCGATGACGGCAAAGCGCTGATCCTGCCCAGCGAAGCCGATGGCGGCGAACAATGGATCAGCCGTGAAGAGCTCGCCGAGCATTACAGCGGCCAGGCTCTGTTTGCGCGTCCGCGCCACGAACTCGAAGACCTGCGCTCGCCGCTGGTGCCACGGGTGCATGCATGGTTTCGCGACACCCTGAAGCTGTCGAAATGGCTCTACAGCGATGCGATTCTCGCCAGTTTCCTGATCAATCTTTTAGGCCTGATGGTGCCGCTGTTCGTCATGCAGACCTACGATCGCGTGGTGCCGAATCAGGCCACGTCGACCCTGTGGGTGCTGTCGATCGGGCTGTTGATCGGCACTGGGTTTGAACTGGTGTTGCGGGTGGTGCGTGCGCACCTGCTCGACACTGCCGGCAAGAAAACCGACGTGATCCTTTCCGCGACTTTATTCGAACGCATCACCGGCATGTCGATGAAGGCGCGGCCGGCAACCATCGGTGGTTTCGCCCAGAGCATTCATGACTTCCAGGGCCTGCGTGAATTTCTCACAGCGGTAACCCTGACCAGCCTGATCGACCTGCCCTTCGTGGTGCTGATGCTGGTGGTCATCGGCCTGCTCGGCGGCTGGCTGGTGGTGATTCCGCTGCTGGCGTTTCCGATCACTATCATCTTCGCCATGGCGATTCAGGTGCGCCTGCGCGACACCGTGCAGAAAAGCCTGAGCCTCGGCGCTGAACGCCAGGCAGTGCTGATCGAAACCCTCGGCGGTCTGGAAACCCTCAAGGCCTGCAGCGCCGAAAGCGAGCGCCAGCACAAATGGGAAAGCACCCACGGCGCCCTCACCCGTCTCGACAGCCATGCGCGCAACTTATCCGCGCTGGCCACCAACGGCACGTTATTCATTCAACAGTTTTCCGGAATGGCGACGATTGTTGCCGGGGTCTACAGCATCATCGCCGGCAACCTCAGCGTCGGTGCGCTGGTCGCCAGCTACATGCTCGGCAGCCGTGTACTCGCGCCGCTGGGGCAGATTGCCGGGCTGATCACCCGCTATCAGCAAGCGCAACTGACCATGAAAAGCACCGACGCGCTGATGGCGCTGCCGCAAGAGCGCGACGGCAAACAGCGGCCGCTGGAGCGCACGCAGTTGCAAGGCGCGCTCGACGTCAACGGCGTGACCTTTCATTACAACGGCCAGAATGCCCCGGCGCTGAGCAATGTCAGCTTCAGCCTGAAACCCGGTGAACGGGTCGGCATCATCGGTCGCAGCGGTTCGGGCAAAAGCACCTTGGCGCGTCTGGTCATGGGCTTCTATGAACCCGAGGAGGGCCAACTGCTGCTCGACGGCCTCGACCTGCGCCAACTCGATGTCGCTGACCTGCGCCAGCAGATCGGCTACGTCGCCCACGACCTGCCGCTGCTGGCCGGCAGCCTGCGCGACAACCTGACCCTCGGCGCACGTTACATCAGCGATTCGCGGATGCTCGAAGTCGCCGAACTGACCGGCGTTACGGAACTCGCTCGTCAGCATCCGCAAGGCTTTGATCGGCCAGTAGGTGAACGCGGGCAATTGCTTTCTGGCGGCCAACGCCAGGCGGTGTTGCTGGCGCGCTCCTTGTTGCTCGACCCGCCGATCATGCTGCTCGACGAACCCACCAGTGCCATGGACAACAGCAGCGAAGACCAATTGCGGCAAAAGCTGCATGGCTGGGTGCAAGGCAAGACACTGCTGCTGGTCACCCACCGCACCTCGATGCTGAGTCTGGTGGATCGGCTGCTGGTGCTGGACAACGGGCGGGTCGTCGCCGACGGTCCGAAAGAAGCGGTCATCGATGCACTGCGCAAGGGCCGTGTCGGCTCGGCGGCGGTCTAGGAGTTGCCCCATGTCTGCTTCCTCCGATAGCAAATCGCGCGGCTACTTCGACAGCTTCGGCAGAAGCGCCGAAGCCGAGTTCATGCCGGAAACCGCCGGTGCTTCCTTGCAGGATTCACCGCGCTGGTCGCGCATCACTGTGTGGCTGGCGGCGGCGCTGCTGATCAGCGCGGTGGTCTGGGCCAGGTTTGCCGTGCTCGAAGAAGTGACCATGGGCGAAGGCAAGGCGATTCCGTCGAGCAAGATTCAGGTGATCCAGAACCTTGAGGGCGGGATCGTCACCGAGATCTTTGTGCGCGAAGGACAAATGGTGAACAAGGGCGACACATTGCTGCGTCTGGATGACACGCGCTTTCGCTCGAACAAGGGCGAGAGCGAGGCCGATCGTTACGCCTTGACGGCGCAGGTCGAGCGGCTGTCGGCGGAGGCCGAGGGCCGGCCGTTCAAGCTCTCCGATGAAGTCATCGCCAAGGCGCCGCAAGTCGCCGAAGACGAGCGGTCGCTGTACGAACAGCGCCAACGTCGGTTGGCCAGCGAGCAGCGCACGCTTAGCGAACAACTGCGGCAGAAAACGCAGGAACTGGCGGAGTTTCGCTCCAAACAGGGCCAGTTCAGTTCCAGCCTGGCGCTGTTGCAGCAAGAGATGAACATGTCCGAGCCACTGGTCAAAACCGGTGCGGTGTCACCCGTGGAAATCCTCCGGCTCAAACGCAGTGCGGTAGAAATCCGAGGCTCTTTGAACGCGACGACGCTGGCCATTCCCCGCGCCGAATCGGCGATTGCCGAGATCCGCAGCAAGATCGACGAGTCGGAGCAAACCTTCCGCTCCGAGGCGGCGAAAGAGCTGAATGAGAAACGCACCGATCTGTCGAAAATCACCGCCACCAGCATCGCCATCGACGACCGCGTCACCCGCACCACGGTGACCTCACCGGTGCATGGGGTGATCAAGCAATTGAAGGTCAACACCATCGGCGGCGTGGTGCAACCGGGCAGCGACATGGTTGAAATCGTGCCGTTGGAAGACAACCTGCTGATTGAGGCCAAGGTGCGGCCGCAGGATGTTGCGTTCCTGCATCCGGGCCAGAAAGCCATGGTCAAGTTCAGTGCTTACGACTACACGATTTATGGCGGGCTGAGTGCCAAGCTTGAGTTGATCGGTGCGGACACGATTACCGATGACAAGGGCAACAGCTTCTACCTGATTCAGGTGCGCACCGATAAAAACCATTTGGGCGGAGATGTGAAACCGCTGCTGATCATCCCGGGGATGGTGGCGACGGTGGACATTATTACCGGGGAGAAAAGTGTGCTGGATTACTTGCTGAAACCGGTGCTTAAAGCCCGGACCGAGGCGATGCGCGAACGCTAGAGATATCCGGATTTTGTGGTGAATTGACTGGCCCCATCGCTGGCAAGCCAGCTCCCACAGTGTCCGTGTCGGCCACAAAACCTGTGAACACCTCAGAACCTGTGGGAGCTGGCTTGCCAGCGATGAGGCCAGCAAGAACACCGACTATTTTTCAGCATGATTACGCTGAAACGTCTCCTCGCCCATCGCCGCAATCTGCCCCTCGATCAACGCTTCGAACGGCTTGAGCAACGGCTCGAATGACGCCGGAGCCTCCAGTGTCTGCAACGCCTGCACAATCGCCTCAATCGTCGACAACGCCCCCGGCCCCGGCGCCTTGCGCAACCGATAGCGCGACACCCCGCCCTCGGCCAGCGTCACCCGCGGCAACGCCGCCAGCAGCGGATTGAGGTGGAGCATCTTGCGCGCTTTGCGCCACGTACCGTCCGGCACCACCAGCAACAGCGGTTCATCGGACTCGTCGTAAGCCTGCATCGGTTGGGCATCGTCCGCCGGGAACAACAACCGAGCCCGATACCCCGGGCGGTTCAACAGGGTCGGCAAATCCTCGAATACCTCACCGACAATCAGCTCGGCACTGCGTAAACCCAGCGCCGCCAGCCGCGCGGTATTCAACGCATGGTTAACCTCGCTCGGATGCTGCAACAGCAACACCCGCGTGCGGCTGTCGAGGTTCGGGATCAGCGGGCACAGGCAATGGGTTTGGGGGCGCAGGCAGCGCGGGCATTGGGGTCTGGACATACTTCTTGTTCCTGCAAGCTAAGCCTGATTGAGCTGAGCTTTGAGCAAATCGCGGAAGGTCTGGATCAGCGGTTCACGGCTACGACCGCGACGCATGATCATCGAAAACGGCGCCTGATAACCGAAGGTCGCCGGCAGCAACACGCGCAAATCGCCCTTGTCGGCCCACGCCTGAGCATAGTGCTCCGGCAAATAACCGATGTAGGCGCCGGACAGCACCAGAATCAGCTGCGCCTCCATACTTTCCACGGTGGCGGCGCTGTGCTTGAAGCCGTGGCGGGCCAGTTCCGCCTGACTCCAGTAACCACGCCCGACCATGCGTTGCTGGGTGATGACTTGCTCGGGAATGCGCCGCTCGTTGAACAACGGATGGCGGCTGCTGCAATACAACCAGTGCTGCTCGCGGTACAGCGGCATGTACACCAGACCGCTCATGCGCGTGGAAAACGCACCGATGGCCAGATCGAGACGATTGTCCTGCACGCCGAGTTGCAGTTCGTACGGGCTCATCACCGACAAATGCAAATGCACCGCCGGGTGTTCCTGACTGTAGGCACCAATGGCTTCGGCGAACGGCAGAGCCTTGTCGCTGACCGTGGAGTCGATCACGCCGAGGTTGAGCGTGCCGCGCAGTTCGCCCTTGAGCGCTGCCGCGTATTGCTCGAAACCTTCGAGCTCGGCGAGCAGGCGCAGGGTTTCCTGATGGAACAGCTCACCCTTGCTGGTCAGGCTGAACCCACCGCGGCCGCGATGGCACAGCACCAGACCGAGCGCGGCTTCAAGCTGGCTCATGTAGGTGCTGATCGCCGAAGTCGACAGGTTGAGTTCCTGCTGCGCATTGGCGAAACCCTGATGCCGGACCACGCTGACGAAGATGCGCAACAGTTTCAGGTCGGGTAAAGCGTTGGCCATTTCTACTCCGGGCTTTGCAACTGTGTGTCTGTGGGAAAACCCCCTCACCCCAGCCCTCTCCCGGAGGGAGAGGGAGCTGATCTCCATGGCTTTCAAATCCTGAGTTCGACTCGATTTTTCAGGTCGATGTAGATTCCGCCAACAACTCGGTCGGCCCCCTCTCCCTCTGGGAGAGGGCTGGGGTGAGGGGCGGCAATGTTCAGCCAGGCAAGAATCCCAAGACCGCAAAGTCTAATCCCAGCCCCGCCATTAGTTTAGAAAAATCTGAACTAAGTTTTTGCCCGTAGCGATTCTTTCCCCTCACTACATTTCGCATCATCGGCCCCACAGCGGCGTCCGAACCCGTGCTCAACGGCGCGCCGACATAAATAAAACAAAGACGATGAGGCCTTACCCGTGGACAAGATTCTTCACCAACCACTGGGCGGCAACGAAATGCCGCGCTTCGGCGGCATCGCCACCATGCTCCGACTCCCCCATGTACCGACCGCTGCCGGCCTGGACGCTGCCTTCGTTGGCGTGCCACTGGATATCGGTACTTCGCTGCGCCCCGGCACCCGCTTCGGGCCTCGCGACATCCGCACCGAATCGGTGATGATCCGCCCGTACAACATGGCCACTGGCGCTGCGCCGTTCGACTCGCTGTCGGTCGCCGACATCGGTGACGTGGCAATCAACACTTTCAACCTGCTCGACGCCGTACGCATCATCGAAGAAGCCTACGACAACATTCTCGAGCACAACGTGATCCCGATGACCCTGGGTGGCGACCACACCATCACCTTGCCGATCCTGCGCGCGATCCATAAAAAGCACGGCAAGGTCGGTCTGGTGCACATCGATGCCCACGCTGACGTCAACGATCACATGTTCGGCGAGAAGATTGCCCACGGCACCACTTTCCGTCGCGCCGTCGAAGAAGGCCTTCTGGACTGCGACCGCGTGGTGCAAATTGGTCTGCGCGCGCAGGGTTACACCGCTGACGACTTCAACTGGAGCCGCGATCAGGGCTTCCGCGTGGTTCAGGCCGAAGAGTGCTGGCACAAGTCGCTGGCACCGCTAATGGCCGAAGTGCGCGAAAAAGTTGGTGGCGGTCCGGTGTACCTGAGTTTCGACATCGACGGCATCGATCCAGCCTGGGCGCCTGGCACCGGCACCCCGGAAATCGGTGGTCTGACGACCATTCAGGCGATTGAGATCGTCCGTGGCTGCCAGGGCCTCGACCTGATCGGTTGCGATCTGGTAGAAGTCTCGCCCGCTTATGACACCACCGGCAACACCTCGCTGCTGGCCGCCAACCTGCTGTACGAAATGCTCTGCGTACTACCTGGCGTGGTCCATCGCTGAGGATCGGGTCATGAACGAACGTGATCAGGTTTTGCGAGCGGCCGCCGAACTGGTGGACGCCTTCGCCCGTAACGATCGCGAAGCTTACTTCGGCGCGTTCAGCGCCGATGCGAGTTTCGTTTTCTACACCCTCGAACAGCCACTGCTGTCGCGCGATGCCTATCAGGCCTTGTGGGACCGCTGGCGCGCCGAGGATGGCTTCGAGGTGCTTGCGTGCACCTCGAGCAACGCCTTCGTCAGCCTGCAAGGTGATGTGGCGATTTTCATCCATGACGTGGCCACCGAGCTGCGCATGCAAGGGGAGCAACACTTCAGCCAGGAGCGCGAGACGATTGTGTTCAAGAAACACGCGTCGAGCCTAGAACAACAAGGCCTTTGGCTGGCCTGTCACGAACATTTGTCCGCAATGCCGGAAGGGCTGCCATCCCCTTAGCCAAAACAGGTGACGCCTCACGCACGATGAGGCGCGCCTTTATGATCGGAGCAGATCATGAATAACAACAACAACGACCAAAGCCTTACGCAGATTGAAACCCACGGGGTCGAACAGATCCCGGACCACGAACGAACCGCAGGCCCGACGGACTTGTTCCGGATGATCTTCGGTGGTTCGAACACCTTTGCCACCGCCGTGCTCGGCAGTTTCCCGGTTTTGTTTGGCCTGTCTTTTCAGGCTGGCGTCTGGGCGATTGTGCTGGGCGTGCTGCTCGGCTCGCTGATCCTCGCACCGATGGGCCTGTTCGGCCCGCTCAACGGCACCAACAATGCCGTGTCGTCCGGTGCGCACTTCGGCGTGCACGGGCGGATCGTCGGTTCGTTCCTGTCGCTGTTGACCGCTATCGCGTTTTTCTCGCTCTCGGTGTGGAGTTCGGGCGATGCGCTGATCGGCGGTGCAAAACGCCTGATCGGTCTGCCGGAAACCGACCTGACCCTGGGCCTGGCCTACGGTCTGTTCGCGATTCTGGTGCTGACCGTGTGCATCTACGGCTTCCGCTTTTTGCTGTGGGTGAACAAGATCGCGGTGTGGAGCGCCAGCCTGTTGTTCCTGCTGGGGATCTTCGCCTTCGCCGGTCCGTTCGACGTCAACTACGCCGGTACGGTGAACCTCGGTCAGCCGGGCTTCTGGGCGGCGTTCATCGGTGCTGCGCTGGTGGCGATGAGCAACCCGATTTCCTTCGGTGCGTTCCTCGGCGACTGGTCGCGCTACATCCCGCGTGAAACCTCCAAGCAACGCATCATGGCGGCCGTGGTGCTGTCGCAGATTGCCACGTTCATCCCGTTCCTGTTCGGCCTGACCACCGCGACCATCGTCGCGATCAAGGCACCGGACTACATCGCGGCGAACAACTACGTGGGCGGTTTGCTGGCGGTGTCGCCGAGCTGGTTCTTCCTGCCGGTGTGCCTGATTGCGGTGATCGGCGGCATGTCCACCGGCACCACTTCGCTGTATGGCACTGGGCTGGACATGTCCAGCGTGTTCCCGCGAGTTCTCTCGCGAGTGAAAGCGACACTGCTGATCGGCGTGCTGTCGATTGCCTTCATCTTCATCGGGCGCTTTGCGGCGAACCTGGTGCAGAGCGTGTCGACCTTCGCCGTGCTGATCATCACCTGCACCACGCCGTGGATGGTGATCATGATCATCGGCCTGTTGGTACGTCGCGGCTTCTACTGCCCGGATGACCTGCAAGTGTTCACCCGTGGCGAACAGGGCGGACGCTACTGGTTCAGCCACGGCTGGAACTGGCGCGGCCTGGGGGCGTGGATTCCGAGTGCGGCAGTCGGCTTGTGCTTTGTGAATCTGCCGGGGCAGTTCGTTGGCCCGCTGGGTGAAATGGCCGGCGGCATCGACATCAGTTTGCCGGTGACATTAGGCCTGGCTTCGGTGGTGTACCTGACGCTGCTGAGCCTGTTCCCGGAACCGCGCGAAGTGTTCGGCCCCAAGGATGCCCGGCGTGAAGCCGCAGTAAAACCTCAACTGCGTCAGGCCGCCTGACGCCGATCCCCTGTGGGAGCGAGCCTGCTCGCGAAAGCAATCTTTCAGTCACTTCTTCGTTGAATGTGCTGACGCCTTCGCGAGCAGGCTCGCTCCCACAAAGGGCAGCTACACCGAACCAAATTTGTTTCACCATAAAAAAGACAATCGGAGACACGCCATCATGGCTTTGGATTTATTCGTCGTCCTCATCTACGCCGCCGGCATGCTCTTGCTCGGCTACTTCGGCATGCGCAAGGCCAAGACCAACGAGGACTTTCTCGTTGCCGGTCGGAACCTCGGCCCGAGCCTGTACATGGGCACCATGGCCGCGACCGTGCTTGGTGGCGCGTCCACCGTCGGCACTGTACGTCTGGGCTACGTGCACGGCATCTCCGGTTTCTGGCTGTGCGCGGCACTCGGTTGCGGCATCGTTGCGCTGAACCTGTTCCTCGCCAAACCGCTGTTGAAACTGAAGATCTACACCGTTACCCAAGTCCTGGAAAAACGCTACAACCCGATGGCCCGCTCGGCGAGCGCGGCAATCATGCTGGCCTACGCACTGATGATCGGCGTGACCTCGATCCTGGCGATCGGCACCGTGCTGCAAGTGCTGTTTGACCTGCCATTCTGGGTTTCGGTACTCGTCGGTGGTGGCGTGGTGGTGATCTACTCGGCGATCGGCGGCATGTGGTCGCTGACCCTGACTGACATCGTCCAGTTCATCATCAAGACTGTGGGCCTGATGTTCATCCTGTTGCCGATCTGCCTGTACCGCGTCGGCGGTTGGGACGAGCTGGTGCTGAAACTGCCGGCGACCGCCTTCAGCTTCACCACGATCGGCTGGGACACGATCATCACCTACTTCATGATCTACTTCTTCGGCATCCTGATCGGTCAGGACATCTGGCAACGGGTGTTCACCGTCAAGACTGCCAAAGTCGCGCAATACGCCGGCAGCCTCGCGGGCATCTACTGCATCGTCTACGGCCTGGCCTGCGCGCTGATCGGCATGGCCGCGCACGTGCTGATCCCGGATCTGGACAACGTCAACAACGCCTTCGCCGCCATCGTCAAACTGTCGCTGCCGGACGGCATCCGGGGTCTGGTGATCGCTGCGGCACTCGCGGCAATGATGTCCACCGCCAGCGCCGGCCTGCTCGCCGCTGCCACCACGCTGACTGAAGACCTGCTGCCGAAATTGCGTGGCGGCAAACAGTCGAGCCTGGGCGTCAACCGCCTGTTCACCCTGCTGACCGGTGTCGTGGTGCTGGGTATCGCGCTGGTGGTGAATGATGTAATCAGCGCCCTGACCCTCGCCTACAACCTGTTGGTGGGCGGCATGCTGGTTCCGCTGATCGGTGCGATTTTCTGGAAACGCGCGACCACCGCAGGCGCTATCGCCAGCATGGGCCTGGGCTTCGCCACGGCACTGCTGTTCATGTTCAAGGACGGTCTGGATGCGAACACGCCGATCTACTACAGCCTGGCGGTGGGTCTGGTGAGTTTTGTGGTGGTCAGCCTGGTCTCCCCTCGCCCGGCGACCGTGGCCAGTGCCATCTAAGCTTTGATGTAACGGCTTGATGCTTTCTTCGACGGGTGTGGCGTCGGTTGCCACACCCGTTTTTTTACGCCTGGAGAAAAGTGCTGATGAAAATAGTTTCTCGTGATCAGTGGTTTGAAGTGCAGCACCTGAGTGACGGCATTCGGCTGATTCATGAGCCGTATATCCGCCCGTTCTACCGCTGCAACCTGTGGCACGTTCAGGGCCGCGACAAAGATCTGCTGCTGGACAGCGGTTCGGGGCTGGTCAGCCTGCGCGAACAATTGCCGTGGATCACCGAGCGACCGTTGGTGGCAGTGGCCAGTCATTGCCATTTCGACCATATCGCCGGGCATCACGAATTTGCTGAACGGCTGGTGCATCCGGCCGAAGCGGACATTCTGGCCGCGCCGGATGGCGAAAACGATTTGAGCCGCGCTTTCGTCGGCGACGACATGTTCGAAGCGCATCCGGATTGCCCATTGTGCTACGCCGAATACCGGGTCAAAGCCGCGCCGGCCACCGGGTTTGTCGAGGACGGTGATGTGCTGGATCTGGGCAACCGCACGCTGCAAGTGCTGCACACGCCGGGGCATTCACCGGGCGGGATCAGCCTGTATGAAGCGGCGACTGAGACCCTGTTCAGCGGCGACATCATCTACGACGGGCCGCTGATCGAAGACGCCTACCACTCTGATCTGCAGGATTACGCCAGCAGTCTGAGGCGTTTGCAGGCGTTGCCGATCCGCACGGTGCATGGCGGGCATTTCGGCAGTTTTTCCGGCGCGCATTTGCGCTCCATGATTGACGAGTGGTTGCGCGGCCAAGACCGCGAATGACTTGAGTCGGTTTTTACTGGAGATTTCACGGCGCTGAAAACGCAAAAGATCGCAGCCTTTGATCTCGGATCGGGGGCGTTACCGGCGCCGTTGTTGACGGCGGCGTTGCTCGTCATCGGTGCGGATCGGTACAGGTTGCAGAGGCGGTTCGATCAAGCCGAGGGCAACACCCAAGTCGTGCAGCCAGTTTTGAATTTTCTCTTTCATCGTCGTGCCCCCTTCAGGGTGGTGCTGAGCGGCCGGAATTCTGAGGCCGCTTCGCACTGATAATAGTCCGAAGTCCTACGCAATGCTCGGCCAAATCCGCAATGATCTGTTACTGAATTGAACAGAGTGTGCCGCCATTGGTTCAGGCGGTTTCGCGGGTTTCGATCTGAGCCGCAGGATAGACAGCCTGCTGCACTTCGATCCATGCATTAAGGTTGGCGCCGACCATGCCCTTGCGCCACATGAGCCATGTTGTCGCACCCACGAATGGCTCGGCCAACGGATGTACCGCGATGCTGTCGCGCCCCGGCAGACTGGCCAGCATCGACTCCGACATCAGCGCCACGCCACTGCCGGCAATCACGCAGGCGAGCATGCCCTGATACGACTCGATCTCCATCGCCCGCCCCATGGTCGCGTGATAGTGCGAAAACCACGCCTCCAGGCGCATGCGGTAGGAACAGCCGCGACGAAAGGTAAACACCGATCGCCCTTCGACATCCCGCGCACTGTGCACCGGCGGATGATCGATTTCAGTGATCAGCACCAACCGCTCCTCGCACAACGGCACGCCGTCGAGCCCGGCCAGTTCCAGCGGGCCATCGACCAACGCAGCATCAAGGCGCCCGGTGAGTAATCCTTCCAGCAACTCACCGCTCGGCGCCGACTGCACCTGCAGATTCACCGCCGGATAGTGTTTGTGGTACTGCGCCAGCAACGCCGGCAAATGGATCGCCGCCGTGCTGTACATGGTGCCCAGAGCAAAGTCACCGGCGGGTTTGCCGCCCATCACCGCCGCACTGGCCTGATCGCGCAGAGCGAAGAGTTTGCCGGTGTAGTCCAGCAAGACTTTTCCCGCAGGCGACAACTGCAAACGCTGACGCTCACGGACGAAAAGCTCGACGCCCAGTTGCTCTTCAAGTTGTTTAAGCCGGGTCGACAGATTCGATGGCACCCGGTGCAGACGTTCGGCGGCGCGGGTGATGGAACCCTCCTCGGCCACGGCCTGAAAGATCCGCAATTGGCTGAACTCCACAACTATTCTCCAGAACAGAACAAGTTACTCACTATTATTCAATTTTAAAGAAAGTCAATCAGTCCTAGCCTGACGGTCATTGAAGCCCTCACGGAATGCCGACCATGTCGCCGCTCATTCGCTTATCCGCCTGCTTCGTGGCCTTGATGATGGCCATGGGCATCGGACGTTTCGCCCTCACCCCGCAAATGCCGCACCTGCTCAGCGAGGGGCAGATCGACCTGACAGCCGCCGGTCTGATTGCGGCGGCCAATTACCTCGGTTACCTGCTCGGCGCGGTGGACGCGATGTTCGCCCATCGCCCGCAGCAAGTTCAGCGGCGCTTGCATGGTGGCTTGTGGCTGTGTGTGCTGCTGACCCTGGCATCATTCTGGGCCGACGGTTTTTGGTCGCACCTGGTGCTGCGCTTCGGCACCGGGGTGGCAAGTGCGTGGGTGCTGGTGATGATCACGTCTTTAAGCCAACCCTTGGCAGCGGCAGCGGGTCGTCCACGTTTGGGCGCTCTGGTATTTGCCGGACCGGGTTTAGGGATTTTTCTGACAGGGTTGTTGGCACTGGTCTCGCATCAGCTTAACCAGACGTCCGCGACGTTGTGGCTGATTTATGCAGCGGCTGCGTTGGTGATGATGCTGAGCGTATGGCGACTGCTGCCAACGCCGGTCGCAGCGGCTTCGGTTGCTGTGGCGGCGGTCAGCCCATCGAATCGGGGCATCGGACGGTTGGCGATGATTTATGCGCTATATGGCGTCGGTTACATCATTCCGGCGACTTTCCTGTCACAGATGGCCACTGCGCAATTTCACGGGCAATGGCAGGCCGATCTGTTCTGGCCGTGCTTTGGCCTGGCCGCGGCGCTCGGGGTCTTGCTGGTGAGCTTGCGGCGTCACGATCCCGCAACCACTCGTCACTGGTTGATGGCGACGCTGTGGTTGCAAGCGGCCGGAGTGTTCGCTTGCCTGCTGGGCAGCGGCATTGGCCTCGCGTTGGGGGTGATCCTGTGCGGCACGCCATTCCTGGCGTGCATGCAACTGGTCATGCAACGCTCGCGGGAACTGGCGCCGCATGCCACTCAGCGCAATGCCGGCATGCTCACAGCCTGTTTCGCCGTCGGCCAACTCAGCGGCCCATTGCTGGCAGCATTGAGCAGCCATTTCAGCGGCGGTTTGCAGCCGGCATTGGTGATCGCCGGCAGCGGTTTGTTGCTGGCCGGCGGCTTGGCGATGCAGACGCCTAGCGCTGGCCCAGCGCTTTGCGCAAACGCCGACGCAGCCACTGCTCGGCGCTGACAAAAGTGATGCCGAGCAAAACCAGCACAGCTCCGATGACGAAGTTCGCAGTCAACGGTTCGCCAAGTAGCACCACGCCAAAGGTCACGCCGAACAGCGGCGTCATGAACGAGAACACCGCGAGGTTGGCCGCCAGATATCGGCGCAGCAGCCAGAACCAGATCAGGTAACTGAAGAATGACACGACCAGCCCTTGGAACAACACGCTGGCCACCGCCACGGGGGTCAGGCTGACGTGAGTGATCTGGCCGCTGAACAGCGCGATCAGCAGCAGGCCAAGGAAGCCGACGATCAACTGATAGAACAGGGTCAGTGTCACCGGCGCCTCCGAAAGACGCGAGGCGCGCACCACCACCGTGGTCGCGCCCCAACAGGCACCGGCCAGAACACCAAAGGCATCGCCGAGCAGCATACGGCGGTCGAGGTTGTCCCACGACACACCGCCGGCAAAGGCAATCGCGATGCCGATGAAAGCGAGCAGAATCCCCAGCCATTGCAAAGGTCGCAGTCGTTCACTGGCCAGTAGAAAATGCACGCCCAGCGCGGTGAAAATCGGCGCAGTGTAGAGGAACACCGACATGTGCGCAGCGGTGGTCAGTTGCAGGCCTTCGGCGATGAAAAAGAACTCCAGACCAAACAGCGCACCGGCCAGCAAACCACCGCGCCAAGTGTTGCCGACCTGACTCCAGCCGCCCTTCCAGCAGATCAGCAAGCCGACCAGCAACGCGGAAATCCCCGAGCGCCCCGCCGCTTGCATCACTGGCGCAATATCCGCCGCCGCCCACTTGATCATCACCTGCTGCACGCCCCAGATCAGACAGAGGCCGATCATCACTTGCAGGGCAAAACTGTCGGCATTGCGCCGCTCGACACTCACCGCAACACCTCGAATACACACAACATGGCAGGCCATCCAATGGTCAGAAAACAGTGTCGAGGATTATCAATGAGTCGGGCGGAAAAAGCCGTCTGGAAAAGACACTTTGTGCTTCAGTGGCGTCAGCGGGGAATGGCTGTCGGCTGCGCCGCCATTCGCGAGCAGGCTCGCTCCCACAATGACAGGGTTGTCCGCTGTTCCACTGTTCGACACAAAACCCTGTGGGAGCCTGGCTTGCCAGCGATGGCGTCAGTTCTATCAACCCTGCTCACGGATCTGAATGCAGTCGTTTAGCCAACAAAAAACCAACGCTACAAGCCACCGCAGTGGCAAACGCTCCCCACGCCCAATCCATCAACGTCACCTGCACCGACCAGCCACGCAATGTCGCCCAATTGGTCAGGTCATAGGTGCCATAAGCCACCAGCCCCAACAACGCGCCCCGCTTCGCCGCCCACTGCCAGGTCGCCGCCGGCAGCACCACAAACACCACACAACCAAAAACATACAGGCAATAAAAAACCGCTGCCGGAACCAGCAGCGGTTTTTCGAGCATCAGCGAACCGAGCAGTTCGCGATAGGTCGGCGCCATCAACAGGCCGAGCCAGATACCGTCGAGCAGCAGGAACGCAATCAGCGTCGCAACATATGCAACCAGAGTTTTCTTCATCACACCCGCCCTCAAGTAGGAGTTGCCGAAGGCTGCGATCTGTTGATCTTCAAAGTCAAAAGATCGCAGCCTTCGGCAGCGCCTACATGGGGCCAGCGGTGTCTCAGGTTAGTTCAATGCGATCGGCATGAATAACGATCTTGCCTTCCTTGTAAAGCGAACCGATGGCCTTCTTGAAGTTGCCCTTGCTGACGCCGAACAGGCTGCTGATCAACGCCGGATCGCTCTTGTCGCTGACCGGCAATGTGCCGCTGTTGTCACGCAACCTGGCGAGAATCTTCGAGTTCAGGCTGCTGGCTGCTTCCTGGCCAACCGGCTGCAGGCTCAGGGCGATCTTGCCGTCGGCCCGCACTTCCTTGATGTAGCCCTTCTCTATCATGCCGGCGCGCATGAACTTGAAGATTTCATTCTTGTGGATCAAACCCCAGTGCTTGTTGTTGATGATCGCCTTGAAGCCCATGTCGGTGGCTTCGGCAACCAGCAGATCAACTTCCTGGCCCTGGCTGTAGTTGGCCGGAGTCTTGTCGAGGTAGCGGTCCAGTCGTGCAGTGGCGGTGATACGGCGGGTGTGCTTGTCGAGGTAGACGTGCACTACGCAGTATTCGCCGGCGGTCATCTGGCGCTTTTCTTCGGAATACGGCAGCAACAGATCCTTCGGCAGCCCCCAATCGAGGAACACACCGATGCTGTTGACTTCAACGACTTTCAGACTGGCAAATTCGCCGACCTGAACTTTTGGTTTTTCCGTGGTGGCGAGAAGTTTGTCTTCGCTGTCCAGATAAACAAAAACATTGAGCCAATCTTCATCTTCGCTGGGAATATCTTTCGGAATATAACGGTTGGGCAAAAGAATCTCGCCATCGGCACCGCCGTCCAGATATAAACCGAAGTTAGTGTGTTTAACCACTTGCAAACTGTTGTAACGCCCGACTAAAGCCATTTCCAGAACCCTCATTGCGTGGGCGGCATTCTACCCGTTTTTGCCGTGGCCGTCGGGTGACAGATCGGCACGCGTGTGAAACCGGCTCAACACCTTGATTTTTCTTGGCCGCAGATGGGCGGAGGTGCCACTCGTCAGACAGACACGAACGCTCATGGCTGAATAATTCCATGCACGTGCACATAAATGTTTTTATTTAAAACAGCAGGTTAGCCGGATATTTCGAACATTTAATCGAGAATAATGCAGCAATGAGGTGGGTTATTCCGGGGGATATTTACCAAGCAATTGTCAAGTTATTCCTGTACGATGCCTGGCCGAGTTACTTTTCTACAGGTTAATGGCCGCCATGCGTGTAAAAGCATCCACCAGCAAAGCAAAGCCAGCTCCAGCCGTTGAAACCAGCGAATCGATCAACGATCAGATCGCAGCGTTCCTCAAGTCTGGTGGCGAGATCCAGCAAATTGCCAAAGGCGTCAGTGGCCAGACATTCGGCCCGTCCAAGCAGATCAGCCTGGGCAAGAAGTAATACCGGTTTTACACCCGTCCAGAGGCGCTTTGAGCTTCGAAGCGCCTGGACTGGCACCGCGTCCCCCCCTCCGTTTTAAACAAAATTCCTGGTAAATCGACGAACGGCCTTCAATGCCGGTCATTCGCCGGTATCCTTGCACGCGTCTAGATCAAGCGTTTCAGCAGGCCCGCCTTCCTGCGCTCGCTGTTCATGGAGTGACGCATGCGCAAAACATCCTGTTTATTAATCGTAGGCCTTCTGGCCAGTGCGACCGCGCACGCGCAGATTTTCCAGCGTGAACTCGGCGACTTTGATCTCAAACTCGGCACCACGCCAACGCGTAGCATGGCTCAAGGCCTGGTCAAACCGGCGGCCGTCGGTTCCTTCCATGGCGGCCTCGACCTTAGCCATGACAGCGGCCTCTATGTCGGCCAGTACGCACCGAGCATGGGCATCTCCCCGGGCAAGAACCTCGAAATCGATTCCTACGTCGGTTTTAAACAACCTTTCGATCAGACCCTCGGCTATGAAGTCGGGATGATCCACTACAGCTATCCCAAGGTCGACACCCTCGACAGCCAGGAGCTGTTTGGTGGCCTGACCCTGCTCGGCAGTCGTTTCGGCGTGGCCTTCAGCAACGACCCGGATAAACAGAACAACACATTGTTTGCCGATCTTGGCGGCAACCAGCCGTTCGGCATCGGCGTCAGCATGAAATACACCACCCACCAACTGAACACGCCAGTGGCAGTGGACGGTGGTTATGTCGGCAGTTTTACTGATTGGTCGGTGAAATTGTCCCGACCGTTCATGGGCGTCGACCTCGATCTGATCTACAGCGACTCCAGTCTCAGCGGCAGCGATTGCTCGGCCTACTCCGGGCACAACAGCGAGTGCGACGGCCTCGTCACCCTCAAGGCTGCGCGCGCGTTCTATTGATCGGCTGAACTGCCGGGTTCATTCTGCGTTCACATAGGAATCAGTCCCTCGAAGCCAGGCTCACGCAAGGATTCGCCCATGTCTCGCTGGTTCAAACACATCGCCGCGCTACTGATCTTCACCCTCGCCCTCGGCGCTTGCAGCCGTGTCGGCCTGGCCTATCGCAACCTCGACGTGATCATTCCGTGGACGCTCAGCGACTATCTGGACATGAACGGCGAGCAGAAAGACTGGTTCAACGAACGCCTCAAGGATCATTTGAGCTGGCATTGCACCACGCAATTGCCGGGCTATCTGGACTGGCTGGATCGCCTGCAGACCATGGTCGAAACCAATCAGGTCACCGATGCCGCGTTACAGGCGCGCACTACGGAAGCCAAGCAGGCCATCGCCGAAACCGCTCGAGAGATCACCCCGTCGGCGATCGAGTTGCTGCAGGGGCTGGATGACAAACAGGTCGCCGAGATGAATGACGCGTTTGCCAAGGATTTGCGCAAGCGTCAGCAGGAATACCTCAAGCCGCCGCTTGATCAGCAAATTGCCGAGCGTGGCGCACGGATGGTTAAACGCTTGAATGACTGGCTCGGCCCCTTGAGCGCCATCCAGGAACAGCGAGTCATGGCCTGGTCGACCGCGCTGGGCGATCAGTACACCCAATGGATTGCCAACCGGGCCCACTGGCAAAAGCAATTCAGTGCCGCCGTCGCTCAACGCAAAAGCCCCGAATTCCCACAGAGAATCGAGACGCTTCTGGTCAATCGCGAGAGTTTATGGACAGCGGATTACCGCAAGGCCTTCGCCGAAACTGAAGCGCAGGGACGCTCACTGGCGGTGGACTTGATGGCCGAAAGTACGCCGCAACAGCGGCAGCGGTTGTTGAAAAAAATCGAAGGCGTGCGCAAAGACTTCAACGATCTCAAATGCCTCAAGGCCGCGCAAAAAACCTGAACAAAACGAAGATTCAATGTGGGAGCGAGCCTGCTCGCGAAAGCGGTGCATCAGTTACTTCAAATGTCACTGACAGACCGTATTCGCGAGCAGGCTCGCTCCCACATGGGGATATCTTTGATCTCAGGCGATCTGGGCTTTAGACGCCACTTCATCAAAAGTCGCCTCAGCCAGCGCATCCTCTTGCTCATCCAGCACCTGACGCGGGTGATCATTGCCGGGAATGCTGCTGTCGATCAGGCTCAGCAGGCTAGAACCGCGTGGCGTCAGCACAAAATTGTTTCCCGTGCTGCCCTCCTCATCCGGGCGCGGTGCGATATAGCCGCGCAGGAGCAACAACCGTTCATAGTCGCAAGCCAGCGTTTTCAGATGATCCAGATTCTCGATCGGCTCGCCGGCGCTGGCTTTCGCTGCCGCATAGTCTTCGGCGTAGGCCCGCGGGGCAAAACTGTGGCCGGCACTGTTCTGCACTTCATGCAGCAAGCGTTCAATCAAATCCCAGTTATAAGTCGTCATCCTGATACAACCTCCGGTGCGCGTGATTTATGGCGCGTTCATAGGTTGTGACCTGAGCGATTCCCAGCCGTTCAGCCGCATTTCCCGAGGCGACCGACCGGCGGTCTGTCGATTTCCCGCAGGGTTAAACGACTAGTCTGAAACAGACGGTTTCAACCCCGCAGGAGAAATCATCATGAACGTTGAGAATCATCCGGTGGTATCGCGCGAAGAATGGCTCGCCGCCCGTAAACAGCATCTGACCCACGAGAAAGCGTTCACCAAGGAACGCGATCGGCTTAGCGCTGAACGTCGCGCCTTGCCATGGCTGCAGGTCGACAAGGATTACCACTTTCAGGGTCCGAACGGCGAATTGAAGCTGACCGATCTGTTTGGCAGACACAGCCAATTGGTGGTTTACCACTTCATGTTTGCCAAGGACTGGGAGGAAGGTTGCCAGGGTTGCTCGTTCCTCAGTGACCACATTGATGGCGCCAACCTGCATCTGGCGCATCACGATATTGCGGTGGTTGCTGTGTCTCATGCGCCGTTCAACGAGTTCCAGGACTTTAAACGGCGCATGGGCTGGAAGTTTGACTGGGTGTCGTCAGAGGGTTGCGACTTCAACTATGACTTCGGCGTTTGTGCCCGGGCTGAAGATGTCGCCGCTGGAAAAGCTACATACAACTACGAAAAGACTGACAGCGCCGAGGAAGAAATGCCCGGCCTGAGCGTGTTTTATCGTGATGCAAAGGGCGACATCTTCCACACCTACTCAACTTACGCTCGCGGTCTGGACATGCTGGTCGGTGCCTACAACTATCTCGACCTCACGCCCAAGGGCAGGAATGAGGACGAGATCATGGAGTGGGTGCGGCACCATGATCAGTATGACGGGGAAAAAGCGTCAAGTTGCTGCCACGAAAAATAAGTAGCGAGTAGACGGAAATTGTGGGAGTGGGTGCGCTCACTAGTGCCCTCTTTCGCATCCTTCCGGGCGCCTGTTCAGGGACTCTGAATTGTTTTGTCGCCGGAGCGGTAAGTATCAATGTTTCCCTGAGGAAGGAACAATCTGGCGGCGAACCAACACGTCGCCAGTGATGCGAAAAACACGCCCGACAACTCCATCAGATAATCCGAAATCCCGCCGCCCTTAATGTCTTCGTCGAACACCACGAGCAGGACGAAACAAAACACCCACCCGGTGGCGACACTGGCACCCGCCAGTGCCACCAGCGAACAGTTCGCCGTCGTCCTCCTGACCTTCAGCAATGAAATTGCCCCTGCCAATATTAAAAAGGGCAGGAGGAAAATCAGTTGCGCAAGAAATGGCGCTAATAGCGGCATCAGAACCAGTTCGCCTCCCCTGACCTCGCCCAAGAGTTTCGGGGTATTGACCAAGTGAGCAAGCAGAGTGATGGTCTTGATGATCCCCCCAATGAACCCCAAAACGAACGGGCATAAAAGAAACGCCAGAAAAACCCTGCGGCGTGGATACCCCGTCTTACTCATGGTGCGCAACCCTGGCTTTTCGAAAGACCCAGCAATTTACAGCCATATTCGACCCTTGAGTCGTAATTCAAAATAATCACGCCACCATCGACACCCTGTTTGTCGCCAATAAACGGGTTGAGTGATGTATCTGTTGCGTACTTGCCAACCGTTTGAAAGAACGTGTGATCACCCAGAAACTTCTCATGAATGGTCTGCAACAACGACTGCTCGTTCTTCAATTGTTTGATATCCCAGCCTGCCGGATCCGTAGCGTTTTTATTGTAAAGGTCTTTGAAGTTATCAAACCCGCCTGTAATCAACGCATCGCCAGCCGCTTTACGCCAGTCATAAACGGGCGCCAGGAACCAGCCCAGACCAAAGCTGAGGAACGATGCATTGCCATCTGCGCCCAGACCGGTCAACAGCGCTCGGGAAACGGTCTCAGCGCCTCCAAACCATGACGCGCCTATTCCGAGTTGTTGCTCATACACATTGCTCGCACCGAAAAAGTTGGCTCGGTTATCGATCGTGTTCAGATAGGTCACCAGACGATCAGAAGCACCTTGGGTGTTGTAGAGATAGTCAAAGGTCGTTTGCGATGTACGTGCCACGTCTTTGTGCATGACATTCCACGCATCCTGCATGGCAATGTATTTGAGTGCCGAGTTGACCGCCGTGCGGCAGCCATCACTTTGCGGGGCCTTGTCACACATGCTGCGCATTTCCGAATCAAGAAATTCGCTCAGCTTTTCGGCCTTTGCGATTGCAGCGTCTTTCTGTTCCTTCGTCGTGCAGGTTTTGCCATTGAGGCAGTTTTCGACTTCCTCGAAGGCTTGGTGAGACAGATAGTTGTAAAGCGTTCCATTGGCGGCCACCGAAGCGGCGATACCCACATCGCTACCGGAAGCGGCGGCGCCCAACACCCCCACTATTTGTGAGACGGCCAGCAGATTGGCCTGCGCCTGAATGTATTCAGGGGTTCCTGGAACATAGTTTTCCGGCAAGAGCTTATCGCCCAGCAAACCGACCAGAAACTCGTTGGCACCACCGGCAAGCGCTCCGGTGCCGAAATCTCCGCCCATGGCTTTGGACACCAGACCGCCGAGTCCGGCGTGCAGGAGAATTTTCTCCAGGCTGCCCTCAGGCAGTTTCAGGTCGCCAATTTCCCCAGCGCCCATGGCTGCGCCGATGCTGGCCAGCGTTCCGGCCGCAGAGCTGACCAGGTTGTCCTTGAAACTGCCTCCGTAGACGACGGTTTTGATCAACGCATCGGCAGTCACTTTGGTCGCCACAGCCTTGAGGCCCTCCGGCGTCAGAGTGATATTGCCCACATCGAACTTCATTCCCTGAGTAACGCCTGCAGTTGCCGCCGCCACGACGTAGCTTTTCAAGGCATCTTCGGACGTAACGTCCTTGAGCACTTTTCCAAGGTTACCGCGGTTGTCGATCGTGCTGACCGTCGCTTTGGTTGCGGCGGTAATGGCGACTCCCTGCAACATTGCGTTCATGCCGGCCATCATCGGTCCGAGGATGGCAGCCATGGCGATGGCAATGATCAGTTGTGAAGCTGGCCCCAAGCCGGAGTTCTGGTATTTGAAAGACTCATGAATCTCCTTGACCTGCCGCCAGTCCACATCGCCACGTTCTTCTGCCTGTTTAAGCCAGGCCATCTGCGGATCGGCCTTGACCATGGCATCAATGGACTCGCTGACCGTTTGCTGATTGACCTCCTTTACATCGATTTTCAGGCCATCGACCGCTTTGATGACGATGTCGCCCTTGGCAAACATCTGCGTCTGACGGAACGTTTCGTCGGTATTGCCCTTACCTTTGGAAGAGTTCCAGAACGCATTATTGTTGGTTTTCGTATGGCTCTCATCGTGCAGATCTTTCACGCCTTCAAAGACAATCTGCCCACCACTGTCCAACAGGATATCGCCACCGCTGTTGAGTTTCGCGACCTGGAATCGTTGATCGCCGCCACTCACTACAGCCAGGTTTCCACCGGTCGTAATCTCACTGCCAACGTTCGTCACCTGCGTGACTTCGTCATGCTTCAATTTCTTTTTGCCAAAACTACCTTTGTCTTTTTTGTCGTACAAAGAGTAGTCCGTGTCTTGTGCGGCAAGCACTTGAATATCGTTCTTCGCCACCAGATAGGCTTCATCGCCAGCGGTGATACGACTGGAGATCAGCGCCAAATCATTACCTGCCCGGATCGCGACATCACCACCGGCAGTGATCGTGCTGGCAATCTGTTTAACGTGGTCTTCCTGAGTCGTGAGTTTTTTGGTTTTTGAATAGGAGTGACTTTCATCAGCGGCTGAAGCAATCGTCACATCACCCTCTGCAACGAGGGTGAAATTTCGCTTGGCGTTCATGTCACTGCCCACGGCGGCAAAGTCACGGCCCGCGCTCATCAGGATATCGCGCCCAGCATTGATGCTGGATCCGTACTGCGTGATGGAGCTGCGTTTTTCCTTGCCGCCACTGTCAACGCTCAGCTGTTGCGCCGAAGCGATGGCGATATCTCGGCTGGCCTCGATCCGCGTGTCTCCCCCGCTGGACATGGCACCACCAATGCCAAGCACGTCCCGGCCCGAGAAGATGGTCAGATCATTGGCTGCTTCGATACGTGCAGCGCTATCAACGTAGTCCCGTTGCTGGATTTGGCCCTTGTTGTTCAAGACCGTACTGTTGACCGTGCGCTCGTTGATGACGTCTCCGGTCAGCGTCACCATGGTGACATCGCGTCCGGAAATGACACCGCCTGATTTATTGATGATGTCATGGGTGGCTAGCAGCCCCAGCCGATTCCCCGCCTCAATCAAGCCACTGTTGGTCAGGTCTTGCCCGGCACTGGCCGCCAGATTGTTGGTAGCGCGCAACGTTCCTGCGTTGGTCAGGTTCTGGCCCGCGATCAGGTCAACATCATTGCCCTGGATCAGCGCACCGTTCGGCGCCAGGCGGTTATCGGCATGGGCTAGATACAAGACAGGCACGAGCACCTTCTCACCGTTCACTTCGTGCTCTTCGAGCCAGACGATGTCGTGGGTCAGTGCCGCCACTTGCTGGGCGGTCAAGGTCACGCCCATCGACAGGTTGAGTTCATTCTTGCTGGCGATGGCGTTGTTCATCAGGTACTTGAACATGGCTTCGTCGGAGGTCTGGCCGTCGATGAAACGCTGGCCGGTGCGGGCGACCACGGCTTGCTGCACCAGACGTTGTTCAAACAGACCATCGCCCAGACGCTTGGCGCTGTTGTCGGGGTCGTAGCCGAGTTTGTCGAGCAAGTAATCCGAACTCATGAACTGCTTGAGATCGGTCAGCGCCGGGTTGGTCTCGATCAGATATTTGTGCGGGTTGGAACGCACGCTGGTGTCAGGCAAGCCTTGTACGCGCGGTACATCGAAGGCGCCGTTGCCACGCGTTGGCAGCAGCACACCTACTGGTCCGTCAGGAGCAGTTGCGCCGACGTTGAACTGCGCCGTTCTGTCGTTGAGATTCAGTGAGGCTGCATCACTCAGCGCCAGGTCGCGTTTTTTCATCGAGACCGGATCGTCTTTGTCGATCTGGAAATCGGTGGCATGCCTGACCGGCATTCCGCCTGCGTGGCCGGACGGTGCGGCAGTGATCGAGCCGATAGTCCAGTCTTTAGCCGCAACAATCGTCTGTTCGCTAACGTCCTTGCGGCTGAGTCGGAACAGGCCGTTATCACCGGTTGGCAAGGTGAAGCCCGGCAGGGCCAGCGGATTGACTTGCTGTTGAGCCAGATCCGGAGGCAACTGCGGATTCAAGAAGACTACGGTGGGTTTGGCGGAGTTCTTCACCCCGGTGTCGGCCGTTTCTTTTACTGTGCCACCAAAATTGGTGTACGGGTTCAGATTGCCGTTGTTGATCGTGGTTTTGGCGTTGATCTGGACGGCCTGGCCGGCCTGAACGATCGAGGAAACGCTGCCGCCGCCGTTGGTGAAGATCCTGCTGTCGTCTTTGAGTTGACCGGCGAGAATCGACGCAGGCACAGCAACCTCAGGCCCTACTCCGTACTTTGTATTGATCGTCGTGGTCAGTTGCTTGTCCAGGTCTGTGGATTCCCAATGGGTTCCCCCCTTATCCGGCTCATGCACGCTTTTCCCGTAGCGATAAACGTATTTCGAGTTCCTCAGTGCATAGTCGTACAGTTCGTTGTCATACCCGTCTATCAAGCTGCCTGACACGTACGACAGCTTGAAAGTTCGCGAGCGCGTGAAGCTGCCCGACTGCAACCCTTTATTATCAAAGGAATCCACATCCAGTTTGATATTTTGTCCGGCCGATATCAGAGAGGCGATGTTTGAAAACGCCCCGACGTTGGCAGTCAGGTTTCCGGCAACAGATAACGATGCCTGTGGTCCGGTGATCGTAGATTGCGAGTCAAAACTTTCTTTCACGTAGAACGTATTGTCACGCCAGTTAAAAGTGATGTCGCCAGAGACAAATTTCTCCTCACCAATCACACCCTCGGTCTTGTTATTGAAGCTATTGGCCGACAGCGAAAAATCACCATCGACATTGATCGAAGCTGCAAGGTTATTAACGCTGTTCGCACGCCCGCCGTATTGCCCGCCAATCGTCAAATTGCCAATGCTGTAAACGTCACCGGTCTGGTTGGTGAAATCGTTGACCATCAGATTCATGTTGCCGCCACTGAAAATCAGGCTGCGGTTATTCACCAGACTTGCAGTCCTGATCGTCAGATCCTGCGCAGCCCCCAACGTACCGGTGTTGCTCACCGCGCCGGCGTTGATCGTCATCGCATAGTTGGAGGTCAGTCGTCCGCCGGCATTGTTCAGCAGGCCACCAACGTTAACGGTGGTCAGGCCACCACCGCCGATACTGGAGGCGCTGCTCAGGCCCAGTTGCGCAGCATTGAAGGTCATATCGCCCAGACTGCTGACACGTCCATTGCCGCCGTAGGTGCCGCCCAGTTGCATGTCCAGGCTGCCGTCACTGGCGATCAAGCCTTCGTTGCTCCAGTTACCACCACGCCCCACCAGTTGATTGGAAGCCAGCAACTGCCCGCTCGCAGTCTGCACAAAGTTGCCGACATTCACCGTCAACCGCCCGGCCTGAATCACGCTGCTGTTGGTCCAGCTGTCCGCGTTCAGCGTCAGGCCGCCACGGGTCACCAGCGAGCCGCCGGCGTTCATCACGTTGGCGGTGGAGATGCCGAATTCACCGAGGCCGACATGCGTCACCGAACCGCCGGCATTGAGGAAGCTCGGCGCGGCCAATGTGAAATCGGTGTTAGCGGTTTCCACCAGACCATTACGGTTATCGAACAGGCTGCCGATCTGGAAATCGGTTTTGCCGCTGGTGCCGAGCGCGCGCAGTTTGCCGCCCTGGTTGTCGAGGTTGGCCGCGCGAATCGCCAGTGTGCCGGCGCTTTCGATCAGGCCGCCGCGGTTGCTCAGGTTGCCGTCGGCACCCAGCTCGATGTTGCTGCCGCTGATCTGGCCGTTGTTGTTGCTCATCAGACCGGCGATGGTTTTCACCACACCTTTGGCATAGATCCCGCCGCCGCTGTTGTCGAGGGTGTTACCGCCGGCATTGAGCAGGATGTTGCCGGTGTTGGCGGCGATCCGTCCGCCGTCGCTGTAGATACCGCCCAGTGCCTGCAGGTCGAGGCGACTGCCTTCGATCTTGCCGCCCTGGCCGTTGCGCAACACGCCGCTCAGGCGGGTTTGCAGCAGACCGTTGAGACTTGAGAGCACCCCGCCACGGCTGTCGAGGCTGGCGGCGGTGAGGGTAAGGTCGCCGTTCTGGGCGATGATTTTGCCGCCCTGGTTGTCGATCGCGCCGCTGCCCGTGATCACGGTCAGCGCGGTCATGCTTTGCACCGCGCCTTTGCCGTTGTTCAGTGCGGCGGCGGTAAGGGTTACACCGGCATCGCGGCTGGAGATCAAGCCGTCGTTTTCATTATGCAGCGTGCCGCCAGCGGCGATATCCAGTTGATCTTTGGCCGACAGGGTGCCGTGTTGGCTGTTGTTCAGATCACCGCTGGTAAACAGGCTCAGCAGGGTCTGGCTGATCAATTGCCCGCCGCGGTTATCAATGCTGGTGGAGCGGTTGATCAAGAATGCACCGGTACTGCCCAGAGTCCCATTGATATTGCTGAGAGCACCGAGCAGGTCGAGGGTGACGCTGTCATCGCCAACCAGACTGCCGCTGGTGTTGTTCAGTTGCGTGCCAGTGAAATTCAGGGCTTTTGTGGCGCTGATTCTGCCGGAGGTGTTGTCCAGCGTGGCGGCGCGGATATCCAGTGCGTCGCCACTTTCGATCAAACCACCCGCGGTGTTGCTGATGTTGCCGCCGCTGATGGTCAACGTCTGCTTGCCGCCGCTCGTGACGATGCCGTTGCTGTTGTCCAGACTGGTAGCCTTGATGCTCACCTCGCCTTTGCCGCCCACGCCCCCATTGCTGTGGTTGATCAACGCGCCACTGAGGTCGATGCTGGTGTTGCCGAGCAGACTGGAGACGGTGCCTTCGCGACTGTTATCGAGCGTGCCGCCTGTAAGGGTGACACTCTTCCAGCCCGAAATCAGTCCACCCTGGTTATTCAGTTCGGCAGCCGTGAGGCTCAACTGATCGTTGCTGATCAGGTTGCCGCCACGGTTATCGAAACGGTTGCCGGTGAGGCTGAAGCTGTTGACGCTGGAGATTTCGCCCTGCTGGTTATTCAAGTCACGCAGGGTGGCGATGCTCAGCACGCCTTTGCTGTTGATCACGCCGTTCTGGTTATTCAGGTCGTGCAGATGGGCAATGCTTAACCCGCCTTTGCTGCTGATCACTCCGTCCTGGTTGTTCAGATCCTGGGCGGTGGTGCCCAGATCCATCGACAGGCCTGAGACGCCAACCAACGTGCCGCCGTGATTATTCAGGCCGGTGCTGTTGAGGGTCAGCTGTTGCGCGGCGCGGATGCTGCCTTTGTTGGTGTTTTTTAACAGGCCATCGACAGTGACCTCGATGTCGCTGTCACTGAGCAACACGCCGCCGTCGCTGTTATCCAGACTAGCAGCGCGAACCTGCAACGCCGCAGCGGCAATCGTGCCTTTGATCGAGGTCAGTGCGTGGTCGATGGTCAGGGTGAGTTTGTGATTGCTCAGCAGTTGCCCGCCGCTGTTGTCCAGCGACTTGGCGATCAGTTCAAAAGTCTGATCGCTGGAAATCTCGCCACCACGGTTGTTCACATCGGTGAGGTTTTTCAGCCGCAACTGGTCCGGCGCGTTGATCACCCCGCCCTGGTTATTCAGCGCGCCGCCGTTCAGATCGACACTGACAGTGCCGCCGCTGAACAGTTTGCCGCCCTGCTGATCAAGGCCTTGGACATTGGCGGTCAGCGTCTTGCCGGCGCCGAAGCTGCCCGCTGTGTTGGTGACATGGCCGGCGGTTAGGGTCAATTGGTCGGCGGCGTAAATACTCGCGCCATCGTTGTTATTGAGCGCACCGGTGCTGATGTGCAGGTTGGCTTTGCTGCTGATCACACCTTTTTGCTGGTTATCCAGCGCGCTGCTGTTGAGGGTGAGATCGCCGTCGGTCAGCAGTTTGCCGCCCTGATTGCTGACGGCGCCGCGCGTGTCGACGGTGAGCGCGTTGGCGCTGGAGACAGTACCGGCGTTGTTGTTGAGACTTTGCGCGGTGATCGCCAAAGCGCCTTCGTTGACGAGGCTGCCCTGTGCGTTGTTCAGATCCCCGGAGAGGTTGATCGAGAGGTCTTTCTGGCTGGTCAGGCGCCCGCTGTTTTCCAGTGTCTTGCCGGTCAGCGTCAGCCCGCCGTCACCGGACAGCAGGCCTTTATTGCGGTTGATGACGTCATTGACGGTCAGCGCCAGATTGCCGCCGGCGAGCATGTAACCGCTGTCGCTGTTGTCGAGCCAGGCGCCGATCAGGCTGACGTCGCTTTTGCTCGACAGCTCGCCACTGCGGTTGTCGACGCGAGCGACGTTGAGCTTCAGCGCATTAGTCGATCCGATCAGACCTTCCTGACGGTTATCCAGACTGGCGGCGGTGATCGTCATGCCGTCGTCGGCGATGACCACACCGTTCTGGTTATCGAACATGCCAGTCACGCTGAAATCGACATCGCCCCGCACACGAATGTCACCGCTGTTGTTGTTCAGACTGTCGCTGCGACTGTCGAGGCTGGCGGAGGCGATCAGGCCTTTGACGTTGCTCAGCGCACGCTCAATGACCAGCGTGAGCTTTTCGTTGCTGAGCAGCTTCCCACCGTCGTTGTTCAGGTTTTGCGCGTTGACGCTCCAGGCCTTGGCGGCCGAGATTTCGCCGGCGCTGTTGTTGACGTCCTTGAGGTTTTTCAGCAGCAACTGGCCCGGCGTATGGATGTTGCCGCGCTGGTTGTCGAGCAGACCGTTGTTCATGTCCAGGGTCAGGTCGCCGTTGCTGAACAGCTCGCCGCCGTCCTGCGCCAGCGAGGTCACCGAGACTTCGAGTTTCTGCTGACTGCCGAGGCTGCCGCCGGAGTTGTCCAGGTGCGCAGCGGTGAGCAACAGCGTGCCGTCGGTAGCGATACTGCCGCCCTGTCGGTTCTTCAACTCGCCGGTAGTCAGGGTCGAATCGGCCTTGGCACTGATGAGGCCGTTGGCGCTGTTATCCAGACTGCCGCTCTTGATGGTCAGGCCTTTTTGCGAGGCGATCAGGCCGCCCTGACTCAGCACTGAACCGCTGACAGTCAGCGCCATCGCTTCAAGGCTCGACAGTTTGCCCAGACGGTTGTCGAGGCTGCCGGCGTTAAGGGTCATCTGCCTTTCGCTACTGATCAGGCCTTGCTGGTTGTCCATGGCCCCGTCGAAAGTCAGCCCGACAGTGTTCTGGCTGACAATGCGCCCGCCGACGTTGCTCAAACCGGTGCCGCTGAGGGTGCTCGCGCCTTTGCTGAATATCAGGCCGTTAGTGGCGTTGATGATCTGCGCGACTTTCAGCGCCAGCGTGGTGTCGGACAGCACCTTGCCGCCGTCGCTGTTGTCCAGACGCGCGCCGTTGATGTGCAGGTCCAGTTGGCTCGAGAGTGTGCTGGCGCGGTTGTCGATCTGCTCGACATTGACGGTCAGGCGCTTGAGCGAACCGACGAGGCTGTCCTGATGGCTGTTGAGGGTTTTGCCGGTCAGCAGCAGATTGCCTTCGGCGACCAGTTCACCGTGCTCTTGATTGAGGCTGTCGATGTTGGCGTCGATATCGCCCTTGGTGGAAATCCGTCCACCGTCGTTGGTCACGGTTTTGGCTTTGAGGCTCAACAGACCGGTCGATGTCAGCAGGCCGCCGTTGCTGTTGTTCAGCGTGTTGCCGTCGAAGCTCAGCGCGGTCTTGCTTTCGAGGCGACCCTTGTCGCGGTTGTCCAGGTTATCGATCAGCAGTTTGGCGGCCTGATCGGCGCGAATCGTCCCGCCACGGTTGTCGGTGTTGGCGCTGCTGACGGTCAGGGTATTGAGGCTGGAAATCTTGCCGGCGCGGTTATCCAGGCGCGTGGCCTGCACGTCCATGGCGCCGTTGGCCTGGATCAGGCCCTTGTTCTGGTTGTTCAGTTGCTCGCTGATCCGCGTGGTCAGCGTGCCTTCGCTGGTCAACTGGCCTTGCTGGCTGTTGTCGAGTTGTTGGGCTTTTACCAGCAAGGTCTGTTTGGCGCCGATCCGGCCGGTGCGGTTGTTGATCGCGCCGAGGGCGCTGATGTCGAGCAGACGGCCGGCGCTCATCAGGCCGGCAACGTTATCCAGCGAGGTGACGTTGAGAACAGCGTCGGTCTGGCTGCTGAGTTCGCCGTTGCTGTTGATCAACTGGCCGATGTTGGCGGTGAGGCTGGCGTTGCTGGTGATCACACCCTGGCTGTTGAGCACCTGCGCAGCATTGAGGTTCAGGGTGCTGTTGCTCTGCACTTTGCCGGCGTTGCGGTTGTCCAGTGTGCCGGCGGTGATCGCAGCGGTTTGCCCGCTGAGCGAACCGCCCTGGTTGTTCAGGGTTTGTGCGGTGTTGACCGTCAGGTTGCGGCTGGCGGTGAGGCTCTTGCCGGTGTTGTCGAGGTTCTGCGCGGTGAGGCTCAGATCGCCGTTGGCATTGCGGCTGCCGTCGGCGTTAACGCCCGCTTCGATGGCACCGGCGTTAGTCAGTTGCCCGCCAGCGCTGAGGTTAATGCTGTCGCGGGCCGCGAGGGTCTGGCGGTTGGTCAGGTTGCCTTGGGTTTGCACGTTGAGCGCGGTGCCGGCGTAAACCGGGCCGCGTGCATCAAGGCTCGCGGCCTTGACGTTGACGGCGCCGGTGGCCGAGGTGTCGGCCAGACTCAGTTGGCCATTGGCGTCGAGCTGGATATCGCCGCCGCTGGCAATCAGCTTGCCGTCGAGTTTCACCCCGACCCCGGCCTCGGTGCCGACCAGTTTGATCGCCCCGGCGTACATGCCGCCGAGGGCCGAGGAGTCGATGGCCAGTTGCGGTTTTGCGCTGCCGTCATCGGCGCGGGCGGTGGCATTCAGCGTTTGTGCGTTGACATCGTTGCGACCGGCGACAATCGTCAGGTTCTGCGCCTGAATCTCGGCGTTGATCTTCGCGCTGCGGGTGATGATTTCGAAGCGGTCGACATTGGTCGCGTTGAGTCCCGCACCCTCGATGGCCACCGAGCCCTGATCAACCTGAAAGCGATCCAGTCGGCCGTTATCGAGTACAGGTTTGCCGGTAGTCAGCGTGACGCGTGGCGAGTTGATGAAACCGCAGCCGTTACAGGTGATGCCATACGGGTTGGCGACAATCACCCGCGCCGACTGCCCCGCCACCTCGGTGTAACCGCGCAACTGGCTCGGGTTGCCGCTGATGACTTCGTTGAGGATCGCTTGCGCCGAACCGCTGTTTTTCAGGTTCGAGTTGCCGATGATATGGCCACCCAATTGCGTGGCGGTGGTCTGAGTCGATCCGTTATTGAGAATGACGCCCTGCGCACCGACGTTGTAATCATGGAACTGGTTGTGCGACAGCCCGCTGGCATTGGGCGTGGCGATGTTGATGATCGGTACGCCGTTGCCGGCACGATCCAGCGAGGTATTCGGGTTGGCCACCACAATGCCGTCGGCCTGCGCCCACATCGGTTGCCAGAACATCACGTTCGCCAGCAGAAACGCCAGGCCGCGCTTGGGCATGCCGAGGAAAGACTCGCGGTTTTTCACGGCAGCAGCAGGCTGACGAGCGAGAAAGACGTACTGGCGAACATCCATGTTTAAAATCTCTTTGCAACGGGCAAGTTGATCGGGGCAATCGACAGGCAAAGCAATCCCTACCCGACAAAAATCAGAGTGCCGGCAGAGTTAAAGAAACAAATGGGGATAAATGCGCGTTTCGGTCAGAACGTCCGAAACGATGCGAAAACAATCGCAGTGCAGAATGCGAAAAGTCTGTTCGATCCCTCGAAAGCGCACATTGATATCAATGTGATGGCTCGATGGTAGATTGCCATCATTCTGACGTCAATAAGTTGTAACAAGGCATTTTTGGCCACCGCTCTAGAATGCGCCTTTGCGAGACATGATGAAGATTTTGCCGAAAATCGCGACTTATCGGTCACACAACTCGACGCGCATCAGGTGCATTGCACTGAACTTTTCCAGGCCAGCAGCCCTCAACCGATCAACCCGCCTTGACCGGAACTGAGGCCGTCCTCCATGAAAATACTTAACACATTATTGATCGCCACCACCCTTGCCTGCGCCCTACCCGCCTGGGCCTGTACGCCGGAAGAAGCCACTGCCAAACGCGAACAACTGGCCAAAGAGGTCGCCAAGCTCACCGAACAGAACCCGGCCAAAGCCGAGGAGATCAACGCAGAGTTGCAGAAGATGGACTTGGGCACGGCGAGTGCCGATTTGCCGGACAAGTGCCAGTTGATCGATCAGCGGTTGAAAGAGTTAGGCACGGCGGAGAAAAAAGCGGAAAGCTAAAAGCGAAAGATCGCAGCCTTCGGCAGCTCCTACACCGATCCCTGTAGGAACGTCCGAAGTCTGCGATCTTTCGCCCTTGAAAATGCACCAATGCATTAATTATTTGCATTAACGCATACCCGCATCTACGGTTACATCGAGCAACAAGATCGGAACCGGCCATCGGAGATGGCAACCGCTGAACACCGATCGCTCGGCAACACCGCTACACCCACACAAGCTGGACGCTTGTTTTCACTCATGGAGGATTGAAAAATGTTAACCACAGAAGCAACGCAATTCACCGGCGAATCTTTGCCAAGGTGCCTGGCCAGTCATCTGCTCGACCCACAACTGGTCGAAGTCGAAGCCGCTGAACAGCTCAGCGCCCTCGCCGCCGGCAGCCTCAACTTCAATATGCAGAAACAGACCCAGACCAACTGGTGCTGGGCCGCCGTGTCCGCCTCGGTCGGCAATTATTACGGCACCGGTAACTGGACTCAGTGCGGCGTGGCCAGTACCCAGCTTGATCGCAATTGCTGCAACCAGCCGGGGCCGTGCAACGTCTACGGCTATCTGGATTCGGCCCTGCAAACCACCCGTAGTTACAACGGCATGAATCAGGGCTCGTTGCAGATGTCGGCCATTCGGAACCAGATCAGCATGGGCCGCCCGGTCGGTCTGCGCTGCGCCTGGTACGGCGGCGGTGCGCACTTTCTGACGATCTACGGCACCAACGGCGATTACGTATTGGTTGCAGACTCGATCTACGGCTATTCGACCCGTGCGCTGAACGCGTTTCCGCGAGCCTACAACGGCGGCGGTAACTGGACTCACACCTACTTCACCGTAAAAAACTAGGAGGGCGACATCATGCAACTGACTTATCCAAAGGCGCCTTCCAACGGCGTACAAACCTTACGCCCGGCGCTGCAAGCCGCGCTGCAAACCCAGGGGTTCGGCGCCAATCGCCAGTTCGCCAATGCAGTACCTGCGAAAATCAGCCTCAGCGAGGCGTACCGTGGCTACTCGCTGAATCTGGAGGACTTGAGCCACGGCAAAGGCCTGAAAGATGCCCGCCTCGGCGACTGGCATTACCTGGTGTTTGCCGACGGCGTGACGATTGCCGATGCGCAACTGGCCGAGGTGCGCGGGCATGTCGAGTTTGCCTCGCTGAACCACGGCGATCACGCCGCCGCGACGGTGGCTGCGCTGAAACTGGCGGAACAAGCGCCGCAATTGCAGGGTAAAACCGTTGAGCTGCGTGTGCTGTTTGTCTCGGCACTGCACGTTGTAGCGATCTGGCTGCACGCCGACGGTGAGGATGTGCTGATTCCGATCGCGCCGACGCCGAAGGAGCTGGCGGTCACGCGGCTGTACAGCGAGGCAGCCTTGCTCGCAGCATTGAAACCGGCGGCTGATCAGACCAAACGGCGCTTTGATGCCGACACCAGTGGCCAGCTCGGCAACTGATGGACGAAAAAAAACCCGGACACTGTCCGGGTTTTTTTATGCACGCCTGGAAGCTTATTCAGCCGCAGGCTCTGCTGGCTTGCGACGCTTGAGCGGTGCCATGCCATCGCTGCTCACCAACGAGTCCGGCTTCGGACGGTTGACGCTCTTGCGCTTGGTTGGCGTCTTGGCGGCGGTTTTCTTCTTGTCGCCCTTGGCGTCGGTCTTTTTCTTCTTCACGCCAACGGCTTTGCCCGAGGCCTTGACCTTTTTCGGCCCGCCGTAGGTGCCTTTGACTTCCTTGATAGTGCGGCGCTCGAAGCTCTGCTTCAGGTAGCGCTCGATGCTCGACATCAGGTTCCAGTCACCGTGGCAGATCAGCGAGATCGCCAGACCGTCGTTACCGGCACGACCGGTACGACCGATGCGGTGTACGTATTCGTCGCCGCTGCGAGGCATGTCGAAGTTGATCACCAGATCCAGGCCATCAACATCCAGACCACGGGCCGCGACGTCGGTAGCGACCAGAATCTTCACGCCGCCCTGCTTCAGACGATCGATCGCCAGTTTGCGATCCTTCTGGTCTTTTTCGCCGTGCAGCACGAACGCCTTGTATTCCTGAGCCACGAGGCGGCCGTAGATGCGGTCGGCCATGGCGCGGGTGTTGGTGAAGACGATAGCCTTCTGATAGGTCTCGTTGGCCAGCAGCCAGTTCACAATCTGCTCTTTGTGCTGATTGTGGTCAGCGGTGATGATCTGCTGACGGGTCGTCGAGTTCAACTGGCTGACCGCATTGAGCTGCAAGTGCTCAGGGTTGTTCAGCACCTTGGCGATCATTTCGCGCAGGCCGGAACCGCCGGTGGTGGCGGAGAACAGCATGGTCTGCTGACGGTTAGGGCATTCGTCGACCAGACGCTGCACGTCCTCGGCAAAGCCCATGTCGAGCATGCGGTCGGCTTCGTCGAGCACCAGTACTTCGACTTCTTTGAGGTCGAGGTTGCCGGCGTTGAGTTGCTCGATCATCCGGCCCGGGGTGCCGATCAGGATGTCCGGCACTTTGCGCAGCATGGCGGCCTGGACCTTGAAGTCTTCACCGCCGGTGATCAGGCCCGACTTGATGAAAGTGAACTGCGAAAAGCGTTCGACTTCCTTCAGGGTCTGTTGGGCCAGCTCGCGGGTCGGCAGCAGGATCAGCGTCTTGATGCTGACGCGAACCTTGGCCGGGCCGATCAGGCGATTGAGGATTGGCAGAACGAAAGCGGCGGTTTTGCCGCTACCGGTTTGCGCCGTCACCCGCAGATCACGCCCTTGGAGCGCCAGCGGGATGGCCGCGGCTTGCACAGGCGTTGGCTCGACAAATTTCAGCTCGGCCACAGCTTTTAGCAGGCGTTCGTGCAGGGCGAATTGGGAAAACACGGGTGCTACCTCGAAGATATGCAAAAAAACAGCTGCATAGGTTACCGGTTTCGAGCGCTCAGGCCGAGTTTCTTTATACAAACGGACGTAATCAGTGGCTTTTTTGTTGCTCGATTTGTCTCCAACGGTAATACACGGCGTCTTAAATGCTCTAATCGCCCATCGCGTCTTACAGAAGAATCGTTGCTCATATGGATTTCAAACAGCTCTGGCACAACGCCCAGGACCTCTGGGGCACCCTCGAACAACATCCACTGTTGCAGGCCGGTCTGGCTTTGACGGTGTTATTGGTCATCGCGCTGGTGCTCGGACGAGTGGCGCGTTACCTGATCCTGCACGCCAGCCGCATGCTCGGACGCCAACCGGCGCTGCACTGGATCAATGATTTTCGCCACAACAAGGTGTTTCAGCGTCTGGCGCAGATGACGCCGTCGCTGGTGATCCAGTTCGGCCTGCACCTGGTGCCGGAACTGAGCAAAACCGCGATGACCTTTCTCGGCAACGTGGCGCTTTCGTTCACCATACTGTTCCTGCTGCTCTCTATCAGTGCCCTGCTCAATGCCCTGCTCGACATCTATGCGCGTACCGAACATGCGCGTACGCGCTCGATCAAAGGCTACGTGCAACTGGCGAAAATGGTTCTGTACGTGTTTGGCGCGATCATCATCGTCGCCACATTGATCGACCGTTCGCCGCTGTTGCTGCTCTCGGGTCTGGGTGCGATGTCGGCGGTGATTCTGTTGGTCTACAAGGACACGCTGCTGTCGTTCGTTGCCAGTGTGCAACTGACCAGCAACGACATGCTGCGCGTCGGCGACTGGATCGAAATGCCGCAAGTCGGCGCCGATGGCGACGTGGTCGACATCACCCTGCACACGGTCAAGGTGCAGAACTTTGACAAGACCATCGTCTCGATCCCGACCTGGCGCCTGATGTCCGAGTCGTTCAAGAACTGGCGCGGCATGCAGCAATCCGGGGGTCGACGAATCAAACGCAGCCTGTTCATCGATGCAAGCGGCGTGCGTTTCATCCGTGACGACGAAGAAGAAAAGCTCTCCCAGGTACACTTGCTCACCGATTACATGAGCCGCAAAAAAGCCGAGCTCAAGGCGTGGAACGAGGCCCAGGGCAATGTCGCGGCGATGTCGGCGAACCGCCGGCGCATGACCAATATCGGCACGTTCCGCGCGTATGCACTGGCGTATCTGAAGAGTCATCCGGAGATTCAGCCGAACATGACCTGCATGGTTCGGCAGATGCAAACCACGGCGCAGGGTATTCCGCTGGAGATCTACTGCTTCACCCGCACCACGGCGTGGGCCGATTACGAGCGGATTCAGGGGGATATTTTCGATTATCTGCTAGCAGTGCTGCCGGAGTTCGGGTTGAGCCTGTATCAGCAGCCGAGTGGTGGGGATTTGCGTTCGGGATTGCTGCCGGCGGTGCTCGGCTCGGCCAGCATTCCCGAGCCACAGAAACACCTGATGTAACCCAAAATTCCCGTGTAGGAGCTACCGAAGGCTGCGATCTTTTGACTTTAAAGATCAAAAGATCGCAGCCTGCGGCAGCTCCTGCAGGGGTTATGCGGTACGTCTGATACCCAGTCGACTGATCCATACGGCGGCAAGGATGACGCTGCCACCCAGGAACAATCTTCCAAGCTCCTCATGCTGATTCCAGATCAGCAAATTCAACAGCAACCCCACCGGCACGTGCAGATTGTTCATCACCGCCAGCGTGCCGCCGTTGACCATGCACGCACCCTTGTTCCACCAGTACATGCCCAGCGCGGTCGAGGCCAGACCGAGAAACAGCAAAACGCCCCACTGCAGCGGTGCTTCCGGGAGGAAGTTGGCTTTGCCGAACATCAGGAATGCCGGCAACACCACCGCCAGCGCGCCGAGGTAGAAGAAGCCGAAACGCCGGTAATGCGGCAGGTCACTCGGGTGCTTCGCCACCAGATGCTTGTACATCACCTGGCCGGCGGCGTAGGTGAAGTTGGCCAGTTGCAGCAGCAGAAAGCCCATGAAGAAGTCCGGACTGACGCTGTCGAAACGAATCACCGCCGCACCGCCCACCGCCACCAACGCGGCGATCAGCGCCCAAGGGTTGAAGCGCCGGTTCAGCGCGTCTTCGATCAGGGTCACGTGCAGCGGCGTGAGGATAGTGAACAACAACACCTCCGGCACCGTCAGCACGCGGAAGCTCAGGTACAGGCAGACGTAGGTCACGCCGAACTGCAGCGCACCGATCAGCAGCATGCCGCGCATAAACGCCGGTTCCACCGAGCGCCAGCGGGTCAGCGGAATGAACACCAGCCCGGCCAGCACTACGCGCACCAGCACCGCGAAATAACTGTCGACGTGACCGGCCAGGTATTCGCCGATCAGACTGAAGGAAAACGCCTGGATCAGCGTGACAAAAAGTAGATAGCCCATGCTCGCCTCGAAATCGAATGGCGGCGACGATAGCGGTTTTTACTTTCTGGAACCAACACAAATCCCCATGTAGGAGCTGCCGCAGGATGCGATCTTTTGATCTTGTTTTTTAAAATCAAAAGATCGCAGCCTGCGGCAGCTCCTACAGAGGGATTGTTTGAACCAGAAAATATCGCAGGCAAAAAAAAGCCCGATCTCGCTAATGCGTTCAATCGGGCTACAGCACTCAGGAGCAACAAGTGCAAAGGGAGGTTCGATGCGCGTAAAGCCTTGAAGGGGTTGCGCCAGGACACTTAAACAATCGGCGATTATCTGGCGATTAAGCTATCAAGCGACCTGAGACAGTTTGGCGTTGGCCTGATTCAGGCCCTTCTCCTGGAAGTCACCACCGAGGTTCATGCCTTCGGCGTGAATGAACGTCACGTCGTTGATGCCGATGAAACCCATGACCTGACGCAGGTACGGTTCCTGGTGGTCGGCCGGGCCGCCGGCGTAGATGCCACCGCGAGCGGTGAGCACGTAGGCACGTTTGCCGCTGAGCAAGCCTTGCGGGCCAGTTTCGGTGTACTTGAAGGTCACGCCGGCACGCAGCACGTGGTCGAGCCAGGCCTTGAGGGTGCTCGGGATGGCGAAGTTGTACATCGGCGCGGCCATCACCAGCACGTCGGCGGCGAGCAACTCATCGGTCAATTCGTTGGAACGATCCAGCGACGATTGCTCGTTGGCATTGCGCTGCTCGGCGGGCTTCATCCAGCCCCCCAGCAGGTTGCTGTCCAGGTGGGGCACCGGGTTCGCGGCGAGGTCACGCACAGTGATCTGATCGTTGGGATGCGCCGCTTTCCACTGACTGATGAAAGTCTGGGTCAGTTGACGGGAAACCGAGTCTTGCTGGCGGGCGCTGCTTTCGATGATCAGAACGCGGGACATGGTGTGTAGCCTCCATCCGAGAATGTTGTAAGTCGATGGAGTGAAGGTTAAACAGAGTCGAATCGATGAAAAAGCGCAAATAATTGCTGCAAAGCATCGAATAATTCGTTTAGATGCAGTTGGGACCCTGTGGGAGCGAGCCTGCTCGCGAAGGCGGTATATCGGTCAGAAAATGTGTCGACTGACACTACGCCTTCGCGAGCAGGCTCGCTCCCACAGTAAATACGCTGTTATTTCGGGGTGCAGGTCAGCTCGATGCGCAGCTTGATGATCTCGCGAGTGAACTTGGCCGTGGCGTTTTTATGTTTGCCCGCCGGGACATCGATGCTGCGGATGCGCGGCGCTTCCGGGCCATTGCTGAATTTCGCTTTGCAGGTCGCATCGACATCACCGTAGTTGGCCACCCGAATCGAGCCGATGTCGTTATCGGTGTCGAAGGTCTCGTAATCGATCTTCATGCCGTTGAGATTTTTCTGCACATCGATCGGGTAAGCAAAAGCAGTCAGCGGCAGCAGCGCCAGCAGCACACAACAGAATTTTTTCATTCGGCAGTCTCCATGAGGGACGGCCAGCTTAGGACAAGAGGAGCTATTGATGAAAGCGCCCCGCGTGACCCTTGATCAATGGCGAACATTGCAGGCCGTGGTCGACCACGGCGGTTTTGCCCAGGCCGCCGAGGCCTTGCACCGTTCGCAATCGTCGGTGAGTTACACCGTCGCCCGCATGCAGGACCAGCTCGGCGTGCCGTTGCTGCGCATCGACGGGCGCAAAGCCGTGCTCACCGAAGCCGGCGGCGTGCTGCTGCGTCGTTCGCGGCAGTTGGTGAAACAGGCCAGTCAACTGGAAGACCTTGCCCATCACATGGAGCAAGGTTGGGAAGCCGAAGTACGGCTGGTGGTCGACGCCGCCTATCCAAGCGCGCGGATTGTCCGCGCGTTGACCGCGTTCATGCCGCAGAGTCGCGGTTGCCGCGTGCGTCTGCGTGAGGAAGTGTTGTCGGGTGTCGAGGAAGTGCTGCTCGAAGGGGTCGCCGATCTGGCCATCACCGGCCTGAGCATTCCCGGCTACCTCGGCGCGGAATTGAGCGATGTAGAGTTTGTCGCCGTCGCCCACCCCGATCACCCGCTGCACCGGCTCAACCGTGAGCTGAGCTTTCAGGATCTGGAAACCCAGATGCAGGTGGTGATCCGCGACTCCGGCCGCCAGCAACCACGGGATGTCGGCTGGCTCGGCGCCGAGCAGCGCTGGACCGTTGGTAGCCTTGCCACGGCCGCCACGTTTGTCAGCAGCGGCCTCGGTTTTGCCTGGCTGCCCCGGCACATGATCGAGCGCGAACTGAAAGATGGCTCGCTCAAGCTGCTACCGTTGGACAGAGGCGGCAACCGCAATTCCAGCTTCTATCTGTATTCGAACAAGGACAAACCCCTGGGCCCGGCCACGCAAATCCTCATCGAACTGCTGCGTACCTTCGACACCTTGCCGCTGGACGCACCGTTCGCCGCCCCTGAACAAGCCTGACACGGAGTTCACCGATGGCGTATTTCGAGCACGAAGGTTGCAACCTGCACTACGAGGAATATGGCCACGGTACGCCGTTGCTGCTGGTTCACGGACTCGGTTCGAGCACGCTGGACTGGGAACTGCAGATCCCGGCACTGGCCGCGCACTATCGGGTGATCGTTCCGGACATCCGTGGCCACGGACGTTCGGACAAACCCCGCGAGCGCTACAGCATTGCCGGTTTCAGCGCCGACCTGCTGGCGCTGATCGAGCACTTGAACCTCGGCCCGGTGCACTACGTCGGGCTGTCGATGGGCGGGATGATCGGCTTCCAGTTTGGTGTCGATCATCCTGACCAGCTCAAGAGCCTGACCATCGTCAACAGCGCGCCCGAGGTCAAACTACGCAGCCGCGACGACTACTGGCAGTGGTTCAAACGCTGGAGCCTGATGCGCGTGCTCAGCCTAGCGACCATCGGCAAAGCCCTCGGCGGCAAGCTTTTCCCCAAGCCCGAGCAGGCTGATCTGCGGCAGAAAATGGCCGAACGCTGGGCAAAAAACGACAAACGTGCTTATCTCGCCAGCTTCGATGCGATTGTTGGCTGGGGCGTTCAGGAACGACTTTCCCGAGTGACCTGTCCAACGCTCGTCATCAGCGCCGACCGTGACTACACACCGGTGGCACTCAAAGAAACCTATGTAAAACTACTGCCGAATGCGCGGCTGGTGGTGATCGCCGATTCGCGCCACGCCACCCCGCTCGATCAACCCGAACGCTTCAATCAAACGCTGCTGGAGTTCCTCGCCGCAGCCGATATTCAATCTCAGGATCTCTGACCCATGTTGAAAAAACTCGCCCTCGCCGCTGGTACTGTGCTGTTTGCCGCCAACCTGATGGCTGCCACGCCGGTCAAAGCACCGCACGTGCTGCTGGACACCACCAACGGCCAGATCGAAATCGAACTGGATCCGGTCAAGGCACCAATCAGCACCAAAAACTTTCTGGATTACGTCAACAGCGGTTTCTATACCAACACTATTTTCCACCGTGTGATCCCGGGCTTTATGGCTCAGGGCGGCGGCTTCACACCACAGATGCAGCAGAAAGAGACCAAGGCGCCAATCAAGAACGAAGCCAGCAATGGTCTGCATAACGTTCGTGGCACCCTGTCGATGGCACGTACTTCCGATCCAAACTCGGCCACCAGCCAGTTCTTCATCAACGTGAAGGACAACGACTTCCTCGACCCGGGCCGCGATGCCGGTTACGCAGTGTTCGCCAAAGTGGTCAAAGGCATGGACGTGGTCGACATCATCGTCAACTCGCCGACCACCACAAGACAAGGCATGCAAAACGTGCCTTCCGACCCTGTGATCATCAAGTCGGCCAAAGTCATCGACTAAGCTGTACAGGGCGTATCGAGCGGCGCCGGCCTGATCCCGCGCCGCTCACACCGATAAAAGGAGAGCCCGTACTCCGGGCGGTTATCTGATGCTCTATCGCCGTTTCGAACAACTGATCGACATATTCCGTGAAGCCCCGACGGCGTCTCCGCCGGACCGCGTTCTCCCCTTCTACACCTATTACCTCAAGCAGGTCTGGCCGAGTTTTGCCGCCCTGCTCGTCGTTGGCCTGTTCGCCGCGCTGATCGAAGTGGCCCTGTTCAGTTACCTGAGCCGCATCATCGACCTGGCCCAAGGCACACCGAACCCGAATTTCTTCAGCGACCATGCCCTCGAACTGACGTGGATGCTGGTGGTTGCCCTGGTGCTGCGACCGATCTTTTTCGGCCTGCACGATCTACTGGTGCACCAGACCTTGAGCCCCGGCATGACCAGCATGATCCGCTGGCAGAACCACAGCTACGTGCTCAAGCAGAGCCTGAATTTCTTCCAGAACGATTTCGCCGGGCGCATCGCTCAGCGCATCATGCAGACCGGCAACTCGCTGCGTGACTCAGCGGTGCAAGCGGTGGATGCGCTGTGGCACGTGGTGATCTATGCGATCAGTTCGCTGGTGTTGTTCGCCGAGGCCGACTGGCGCCTGATGATCCCGCTGTTGACGTGGATCGTCGCCTACATCGGCGCGCTGTATTACTTCGTACCGCGTGTGAAAGACCGTTCAGTGGAAGCCTCCGACGCACGCTCGAAACTGATGGGCCGCATCGTTGACGGCTACACCAACATCGCGACGCTGAAGCTGTTTGCCCACACCAACTTTGAACAGCACTACGCCAGGGAAGCCATCGAAGAACAGACCGTCAAAGCACAAATGGCCGGTCGCGTCGTCACCAGCATGGACGTGGCAATCACTGCCATGAACGGTTTGCTGATTGTCGGCACGACGGCGTTGGCCCTGTGGTTGTGGACGCAGTCGCTGATCACTGTCGGTGCGATTGCGCTGGCCACCGGCCTGGTGATCCGCATCGTCAACATGTCCGGCTGGATCATGTGGGTGGTCACCGGCATTTTTGAAAACATCGGCATGGTTCAGGACGGTCTGCGCACCATCTCGCAGCCGGTCAGCGTCACCGATCACGAACTGGCCAAACCGCTGGACGTGGCCCGTGGCGAAGTGCGTTTCGAGCATGTGGATTTTCACTACGGCAAGAAACGCGGGATCATCGGCGACCTAAATCTGAACATCAAACCGGGTGAGAAAATCGGTTTGATCGGGCCGTCCGGTGCGGGCAAATCGACCCTGGTCAACTTGCTCCTGCGCCTTTACGACGTCGAAGGCGGACGGATTCTGATCGACGGCCAGAACATCGCCGAAGTCGGCCAGGAAAGCCTGCGCGCACGGATCGGCATGATCACCCAGGACACCTCGCTGCTGCACCGTTCGATCCGTGACAACTTGCTGTACGGCAAACCCGATGCGACCGACGCAGAATTGTGGGACGCGGTGCACAAGGCGCGCGCCGATGAGTTCATTCCGCTATTGTCGGACGCTGAGGGCCGCACAGGTTTTGATGCGCATGTCGGTGAGCGCGGGGTGAAACTGTCCGGCGGCCAACGCCAGCGTATCGCGATTGCGCGAGTGCTGCTCAAGGACGCGCCGATCCTGATCATGGACGAGGCGACCTCGGCACTGGACTCGGAAGTCGAAGCGGCGATTCAGGAAAGCCTGGAGACCCTGATGCAGGGCAAAACCGTGATCGCGATCGCGCACCGACTCTCGACCATCGCACGGATGGATCGCCTGGTGGTGCTGGAGAACGGCAAGATTGCCGAGAGCGGCACCCATGCTGAATTGCTGGCTCACCGTGGCTTGTATGCACGGCTGTGGGCGCATCAGACCGGGGGGTTTGTCGGCATCGACTGACAGTTCTGCCCGACGCAAATCCTGTGGGAGCGAGCCTGCTCGCGAAAGCAGTCTGTCAGTCCCATTGATGTTGACGGATACACCGCTTTCGCGAGCAGGCTCGCTCCCACAGGGGATTTGCGCAGCTCCGACTGGATAAAACCGCCACAGCCCGCCATCCACGGGCGCTGGCGGTTTTTTTTGTGCCTGCTGGAAATCGGTTAAAAGCCTGCTGTACTCAGCCAAGGTTCCGGCACGAAACCTGTAGTAAATCTGCAGGGATGCACAACGCGATGCAGTCTCGATAGCAGGGCTATCAAGGACGCCTCTCATGTCTCTGTTCAAACGTTCAGTCACTGAGTTGTTAGGCACGTTCTGGTTGGTATTGGGTGGTTGCGGCAGCGCGGTGATTGCCGCGTCTTCACCGTTGGGTATCGGGGTGCTGGGGGTGGCCCTGGCGTTTGGTCTGACGGTGCTGACCATGGCCTTCGCCATCGGTCACATCAGCGGATGTCACCTCAACCCGGCCGTATCGGTCGGTCTGTTCGTCGGCGGTCGGTTTCCGGCCAAAGAGTTGCCCGCCTACATAATCGCGCAGGTGCTCGGCGCGATTCTCGCCGCGGCGCTGATCGCACACATCGCCAGCGGCAAGGAGGGTTTCGACATCGCCGCCGGCCTGGCCTCCAACGGGTATGGCGAGCATTCGCCGGGCAAATACTCGATGGCGGCAGGGTTTGTGACCGAAGTGGTGATGACGGCAATGTTCGTGATCATCATTCTGGGAGCGACCGACAGGCGCGCGCCGCCGGGGCTGGCACCGATCGCCATCGGCCTGGGCCTGACGCTGATTCACCTGATCTCGATTCCGGTCACCAACACCTCGGTGAACCCGGCGCGCAGCACGGGGCCAGCGCTGATGGTCGGCGGCTGGGCGATCGCGCAGTTGTGGATGTTCTGGGTCGCGCCGTTGATTGGCGCGGTGGTCGGTGGCGGGATCTATCGCTGGTTGGGCAAAGAGGAAACCTGAAACCTGCGATGATCTCCCTGTAGGAGCTACCGAAGGCTGCGATCTTTTGATCTTGCTTTCAAAAATCAAAAGATCGCAGCCTTCGGTAGCTCCTACAGGAGATTTATGTCTGGCGATAGGGCAAGGCTGTTTTTGCTTCCTCGGCATAGGCCAGAACGCCAGCGCGTTCCTGTTTCAGGAAATCCTTCACCGCCGCTTTCAACCCCGGATGGCGCAGGTAATGCCATGAATGGGTGATCACCGGTTCAAAGCCACGAATCAGCTTGTGCTCGCCTTGGGCGCCGGCATCGAAACGCTGATAACCCTGCGCGATCGCATAATCCATGCCCTGATAAAAACAGGTCTCGAAGTGCAGCCGATCAAATTCCGCCAGACAGCCCCAATAGCGCCCGTAGAAACTGTCGCCACCGACCAGACTGAAGGCCATCGCCACTGGCCGTGAGCCTTGTTTGGCCAGTACTACGCGGATCGCCTCGGGCATGCGCTCGGCCAGCAGACTGAAAAATTCCCGCGTCAGGTAGGGCGTCTGACGCCGCACCGCATACGTGTTGGCGTAGCAGGCATAAACAAAATCCCACTGCGCCTCGTCCAGCTCGCGCCCTTCCAGCCATTCAAATTCAAAGCCCTGCCCCGCCACTTGCTCGCGTTCCTTGCGCATCTGTTTGCGCTTGCGCGAACTGAGTACATCGAGGAAATCCTGGAAGTCGCGATACCCGCGATTCTGCCAGTGATACTGACAGCCGATGCGTTGCAGCCAGCCCGGTTGTTCGGCCATTGCAGCGTCGGTGAAAGGATCCGTGAAGTTGATGTGTGCGCTGGAAAGCCCTTCGATCTCCAGGTAACCAGGCAGGCTCTTGAGCAGTTCGAAACCGTCTTCGACATTGGCCGCCAACAAGCGCGGGCCGCTGACCGGGCTGAACGGCACGGCGCTCAACAGCTTGGGGTAGTAATCGATGCCGGCGCGGGCGCAGGCGTCGGCCCAGCCGTGATCGAACACGTACTCGCCGTAGGAATGCCACTTGCGATAACTGGGTAACGCGGCGATCAGACGATCATCTTCGATGTGCAGCAGATGCTCAGGTTGCCAGCCGGTGTGAGGGCCAACGCTGCCACTGTCTTCCAGTGCACTGAGAAAAGCATGGCGCAGAAAGGGCTGGCTTTCAGGCACCAGCGCATCCCAGCTTTGTGCTGCTACTGCCGATAAACTTTCATAAACGTGCAACGTCATTTCGTTTCTCGATGGATGCCCCTCTCACCACCGAGTATCCCCGATCTTCAATCCAAGCCAAAACAATAAACCACATCGAAAGGGATCAAAGTCGGGGAAACAGAGAGTCAGCCCTTGAACCGCACTACATACACACGACCGTCACCCGTGGTTCCTACAACGACAACTGCGTTGTCTTCCTGCACTGCGATGCCTCCCGTATAGGCGTTTTCATTAATATTGAAGGCAATCCATCCCTTATGCTCTCTACCAAAACTGCTATCCAAAGCGCCGTCACTTAGAAAACGGCAAAGTGCAAGGCTTGATGAGGGCAGTACCCTATTTTCGCTCATTTCGTTATAACGAGCAGGAGTCAAAACATCTCTGGACTGCAGCACATCTGAAGGTCGTGGATCCGATGCATAACCCATTGCAAGAATCCGCCCGTCTTCCTGTACCGCACCGTGATACCAATCCGTTGAGTAGTTTATTTCGGTGAATACCGGATCACCGTTATTAAATTTTTTATCAGGAGAGCCATCAACGACAAAACTGCGCAATGCGCCTCGATGACGGATAAAATCTCCGCTTTCAATATCTGCGTGACGCCCCACCGTTAATAACGTTGGGTTACCCGTGTCAGGTAGACTCTTGACTTCCGAATAGTGACCTTCAAATACAGTGAACCCATCCTCGCCATAACTGGAATCTACTTCCCCACGAAGAGAAACCCTGCATAGTGCCCCAACTCCATCTGCACCATCGACGGAACCAGCCAGATAAATACCCTCGGGTGTTGCTCGGACACGATCAAGTTGTGCACCGCGAGGGTGTTTTATATTGACAGTCCCGGTACCGGCAACTCCGAACTGCTTATCAAATTGGCCGTTCCGGTCAAGACACGTCAAGACAGTAGAGAGACCGTTGGCTAGGCGAAACGCCGCCACGTAGGTTTTCCCGTTATCGAAAGACCAGTTTGGCGCCCACCGAGGATCCATGAAACGAAGATCTCCATCTGCGAAATCCGGATCGATAACCTGGTACCCATCACTTCCATATGCCGTGTCCCGAACCCCATTCAACCGATAGCTGGCAACGGCTGGGCAATATCTGATAACGCCCTCTTTCAACACTTGAGTCGTCCCCAGAATACGCACCCGATCGTCGTCCACCGCAATCCGGAAACCGGTCGAACGTTCAGCGCCGAAAAAGGAATCCAGCAGAATACCGTTAACGGCAAAATCTTCAGCGAAAGAGCCGTCTGGATTCAGAACAACTATCGCAAAGCGCCCCTCAACAGTACCGGCAATATAAATACGCCGATCGGAACCTATTGCAACGTCATATGCAGCAGCGGTCTCACCCTCGTAAAAACGAAAGGTTAGAACACGACCTCCGTTGAAACTTTCATCAAGATCACCCGATGAAATTAAAGCGCTAAATTGACTATTCATTTGAATGCCTCCCGTCCCGGATTACCTGGTCGTTTTCGGCAAAAAGAGAAATGCTCGAAAACCGTTATTTGATCCCTTCAAATCAAACATCAATCCAGCATTGCCCGCCACTGTCAGAACTTACAGGTTTATCGATTCAGCAACTCAATAGTCGATATAGACGTTTGTCGCTCTTATCTGCTTGGAGGAATGACTTTTCAATCGCCCGCTCGTCATCAACCTGCCATCACTGTGCCACTGCCCTGTCATAAACCATCGCGATACTGGCGCCTGTTTTTAGAGCGCCGGGTTCTACCCGGACACTGTTTTCCGACGTTCGAATCGTCGGTTGTGCCCCGGATGGCTGTGCCATCCCCTCTCATCTTCGGAGATTGCTATGCGTCTTGCTTCCACGAAAACTGCGGCGGCCCTGTGCGGTGGCTTGTTGCTGGCCATGAGTGTTCCGGCCAGTGCTGCAGTCGACGCCAAACTGCTCGACATGCTCAAGGCTAACGGTTCCATTTCCCAGGCGCAGTACATCGAACTGCAAACTGAACTGGCCAAGGATCAGAAGGCTCAGCAAATCGCGCAGCAGGCGCAGCAAGAGACCAACGAACAAGTCGCCGCTGTTGCGAAGAAAACCAACGAGCAAAGCGTCTTCGATCAGAAACTGGCCTGGGCGGCCAAGACCCAGTTCAAGGGCGATGTGCGTATCCGTCAGGAAACCATCAAGATCGACGGCGAACCGAACAACGGCGGCCGCGACAAGGACCGTCAGCGCATCCGTGCCCGTCTGGGTGCCTACACCGAGATCAACCCGCAGGTCGACACCGGTATTCGTATCGCCACTGGCGGCGGCGACGATGCCCGTTCGACCAACCAGGATCAGGACAACTACTTCGACAAGAAGCAGATCTGGCTGGATCTGGGCTACATCGACTACCACCCTGACCAGATCAAGAACCTGCACATCATTGGCGGCAAGATGCTCCAGCCGTGGGTCAGCATGGGCGACGTGATCTGGGACAGCGACATCAACCCGGAAGGTCTGGCCGTTACCTACAAATATCCACTGGGCAGCAGCGCCGAACTGTTCGGCAGCCTGGGTAACTACAACCTCAAGGACAACGTCGACGGCGACGGCGTGCAGTTCCGTCACGACCTGCGCCTGACCGCTGGCCAATTGGGTAGCCGTTTCAACATCACCGACAACCTGAAAGTGACCCTGGGCGGCAGTGTCTACGCCTACCAGAACGACGAAGACAGCCGCTGCACCGGCACTTCCACACCGTGCGCCCTGGCGGTCAACGGCAACTCGGCCAACAACGAATTCCGTCTGTATGAAGGCTTCAGCCAGGTCGACATCGGCGGTCTGCCAATGCCCCTGTCGTTCTACGGCCAGTACGTGAAGAACAACGACGCCGTGACCGATCAGGACACCGCGTGGCTGTTGGGTGCCAAGTCGAAAGTCTTCGGCCTGAACCTCGATTACAACTACCGCGACGTGCAGCGCAACGCCGTAGTCGGCGCCTTCACCGACTCCGACTTCGCCAACGGCACCACCGGTTCCCGTGGCCACAAGTTCAAGGTCGGTTACGACATCGACAAGAACTTCGCCATTGGCGCGACGTACTTCCTGACCAAGGCCGACTTCGCCAGCCGTACCCAGCGTGACGCTGACGCCAACACCTTGCAGTTGGACGCGGAAGCCAAGTTCTAAAACGCTTCACCCTTTAGCCCGGTGCGGGCGGGACGATCCCCATCATCCGTTCGCTTCACCCGCACCGGGTTATTTCAGCAGGATGCAAAAACCCCCTGTAGGAGCTGCCGAAGGCTGCGATCTTTTGATCTTGATCCTGAAAACAAGATCAAAAGATCGCAGCCTCGTTTCACTCGACAGCTCCTACAGGGGGTTATCTTTTCGTCGTTGCTCGGCCAGGCGTTCGGCCAGTTCTTCGACGCCTTCTACCGGTTTCTCCGGCAGCGCCTTCAACGTGGCCTGCATCAAACGCATCTGTCGAATGAAACGCCGACAGTTCGGACAAAACATCAGGTGATGACGCACCATCCACTTTTCGCGAAAGCTCAATTGCTCATCGAGATAATCGCTGGAGCGCGCCACTTGCTCCTTACAGGTCAGCATTCTCCTGTCTCCTCAAAATGCTCCACGGTCGCGAAGACTTTCAGCCGCGCACGATGCAGCAGCACACGGACATTGGAGAGCGAGATCTCCAGAAGATTACAGATCTCTTCCAGCTCCAGCCCCTGGCGTTCACGCAACAGCAAAACGCTGCTTTGCAGTTCCGACAGGCTTAGCAGCGTGTGCTCCAGACACTCGCGCAGTTCGCCTTCAGTAAGTAGCGCTTCGGGTGTGTCCTGGTGCCAGGCGAATGGGGCGACCAGCCAATGGCCGTCACCGGGAGAAAAACGGTCGTCGTCGATCGTGCCGTGGGGCGATGGCAAATCATCCATCAACACTTCCCGGCGATTTTGTTTATAACGACTTTTGGCCGAGTTGGCCGTAATGGTCAACAGCCAGGTCTTGAGACTGGAACGACCTTCGAAGCTGGCAATGTGGCGCACCACCGAAAGCCAGGCATCCTGCACCACTTCTTCGACATGTCGCTGGCCGACAATCGCATACGCCACGGCACGCATGGCGCTCTGGTACGTCGTCACCAGTTCCTTGAAAGCCTGTTGCTCGCCCGCCAGCAGACGCGCAAGCAGTTGGGTGTCGTCAGCCGCCATCCATCAATCCCCTTGTACCGATCCCGGAAATAAACGCGGCAGGTCTCTACCTGCCGCCATTTCCGAAAAATTACAGCGTTTGAGCCGATTCGGATGTAGGAAAGTTCGGCGCGATTAAGAGGAAATTAAACCTATTTTCAACGCTTGCGCAGGATCACGCTGCCGATCGAATAGCCGGCACCGAACGAACTCAGCACCGCCAGCGAACCGCTCGCCAAATCATCCTGATATTTGTGGAAAGCAATCACCGAACCCGCCGAGCTGGTGTTGGCGTAGGTGTCGAGAATCACCGGGGCTTCTTCCTCGGTGGCTTCGCGGCCCAGCAACTTGCGCACGATCAGGTGGTTCATGCTCAGGTTGGCCTGGTGCAGCCAGAAGCGTTTCACGTCACCGACGTTGAGCTGGTTCTCTTCCAGGTGTTCGCCAATCAGCTCGGCAACCATCGGGCAAACGTCCTTGAACACCTTGCGGCCTTCCTGCACAAACAGCTTGTCGCGGGTACCGATACCCTCTTCCGCTGCGCGGTTGAGGAAGCCGAAGTTGTTGCGGATGTTATTGGAGAACTTGGTCAGCAGTTTGGTGCTGACTACATCGAACTGGTGCTTGGACGTCGCGGTGTCCGCACGCTCGATGATCACTGCAGTCGCGGCGTCGCCGAAGATGAAGTGGCTGTCGCGGTCACGGAAGTTCAGGTGCCCGGTGCAGACTTCCGGGTTGACCATCAGGATTGCCCGGGCCTGGCCCAGTTGCACGCTGTTGGCCGCAGCCTGGATGCCGAAGGTGGCCGAGGAGCAGGCCACGTTCATGTCGAAACCAAAACCCTGAATGCCCAAGGCTTCCTGGACTTCGATGGCGATGGCCGGATAGGCGCGCTGCAGGTTGGAGCAGGCAACGATGACGCCGTCGATATCAGCGGCGGTTTTGCCCGCGCGTTGCAGGGCCTGTTCGGCAGCGCCGATGGCCATCTGGCAAAGCACCGACCATTCGTCGTTGGAGCGTTCCGGCAGACGCGGGGCCATGCGTTGCGGATCGAGGATGCCATCCTTGTCCATGACAAAGCGGCTCTTGATGCCCGAGGCTTTTTCGATGAACGCGGCGCTGGATTCGGTCAAGGCCTGGACTTCGCCGCTGGCAATGGCTGCGGCGTTGTCGGCGTTGAACTGGGCGACGTAGGTATTGAAAGACTGCACCAGCTCTTCGTTGGAGATGCTGTTGGCCGGGGTGTACAGGCCGGTGCCGCTGATGACGACGTTATGCATGGTCGTTTCTCTAATCTGTTCAGGCAGAAAGTGCTGGAACCGTCGTACCAACACACAAAGGGTCTATTCCCATCCGGGGGACGCAAACCTGGCATCGCTTTATTCCGTCGCGCGACACGGCCGAGGGCTCTAGGTCGCGAAACCGGCGTTTATGGTCGCGAAGTTTGCCATAAACGCGGACTTTTGGCGCCTTTCTCAAGATCGACACGGATGATCGTTCCCACGCTCCTGCGTGGGAATGCAGCCCGTGACGCTCCGCGTCACTGGACGCGGAGCGTCCCCAGAGGCATTCCCACGCAGAGCATGGGAACGATCAACGTTACGGTTCGACCTGGCTCCACTGCTTGTTCAGGCGTTTGTCGGAGATCGGGACTTTGGTGCCCAACTGCTGGGCGAACAGCGACACCCGGTATTCCTCCAGCCACCAGCGATACAGCTCAAGCTGCGGATCGCGTTTGCCTTCCTGCGCATGTTTGGCCGCGCGCGTCTGGTATTGCGACCAGAGGCCGGCGAGTTCGCCGCTCCAGACCCGATCCTTCTGCACCTGCGCGCCGAGCTTTTCGAAGCGCTGCTCGACGGCTTTCAGATAACGCGGCAGCTCTTTGAGCCACTGCATCGGCGTCTCGCGGACAAACCCCGGATACACCAGATTGCCGATTTGCTGCTTGATGTCGTTCAGCGCGACGGCTTGGGCCAGATCGATCTTGCCCTTGAAGCGCTTTTGCAGACCGTGCCAGAGCTTGAGAATCTCCAGGGTCAACCGGGCCACGCGCTCGGCGTGCTCGGTCCAGTTGCCGCGTTTGCGCTCGGCCAGTGCCGCCAACCCGGCGCCGTCGCGGGGCAACGGGTCTTCGCCTTCCAGAATGCAGCTATCGAGACTGGCCAGCAGAATGTCTTCGACCAGCGCATCGACGCGACCCAACTCGCGGTAGAGCAAGCCCAGTTCGGTCTGCCCCGGCAACTTGCCGCGCAGGAACTTGGCCGGCTCAGCCAATTGCTGCATCAACAAGCGCTGCAAGGCGCGACGATGCTGGAACTCGGCCTCGGCCGGGGTCGAGAAGCGCCCTTCCTTGACCGTACCGCCCTCTTCGACCAGCGCCGGATACACCGTCATCGACAGCCCGGCGATCTTCTGCTGAGTCTTTTCCGCCACCGGCGCGAAGACTTTCGCCTCCACCGGCTGCTGACTTTTCGCACTCTGCGGCACCGCCAGTGCGGCCTGACTGGCTTCGGCAAACCGCGCCGTCAACTCCGCCAGATCGCGGCCTTCGCCGAGGAATTTGCCTTGGCCGTCGACGATTTCCAGGTTCATCCGCAGATGCCCCTCCACGCCTTGCTCAGCCTCGGCCCACGCCTCGTCGCTGACCCGAGCGCCGGTCATGCGCAGCAATTCGCGACCAAGCGCCTGCGGCAACGAACCCTCGGCAAAGGTCATGCGTTGCAAGGCAGCCTTGATGAAGTCCGGCACCGGCACGAAGTTCTTGCGCAAGGCTTTCGGCAGGTTGCGCACAAGGGCGATGCACTTGGCCTCGATCAGCCCCGGCACCAGCCATTCCAGGCGTTCCGGTGGCAGCATCGGCAACAGCGGGGCCGGCACGCGCAGAGTCACGCCGTCGCGCGGATGATTGGGCTCGAAGTGATAAGTCAGCGCCAGTTCCAGATCGCCGATGTGCAGCGTGTCCGGGTAATCCCGCGCGGTGACTTCACTGGCTTCGCGGGCCAGCACGTCTTCTTCGCGCATGATCAACAGTTGCGGGTTCTTCTGGCTGTTGATGCGGTACCAACTGTCGAAAGTCGCGGTCTGATGAATCTCCGCCGGCAAGCGCGCGTCGTAGAACGCGTACAGGGTTTCTTCGTCGGCGAGAATATCGCGACGACGGGCCTTGGCTTCCAGTTCATCGAGCTGTTCGAGCAACTGTTTGTTGGCGGTCAGGCACTTGGCTTTCGATTGAATTTCGCCACGCACCAGACCTTCACGGATAAACAGCTCACGGGAAACCACCGGATCCACCGGGCCGTAATGCACCGGGCGGCGGCCGACCACGATCAGCCCGAACAGAGTGATCTGCTCATAGGCCACGACCTGGCCGCGCTTCTTTTCCCAGTGCGGTTCGAAGTGGTTTTTCTTGATCAGGTGCCCGGCCAATGGCTCGATCCAGTCGGCATCGATCTTGGCGACCATCCGCGCGTAGAGCTTGGTGGTTTCTACCAGTTCGGCGGTCATCAGCCATTGCGGGCGCTTCTTGCCAATGCCCGACGACGGGTGGATCCAGAAACGTCGCTGACGCGCGCCGAGGTAATCACCGTCCTCGGTTTTCTGCCCGATCTGGCTGAGCAAGCCGACCAGCACCGCTTTGTGCAGTTTCGCGTAATCCGCCGGCTCTTTGTTCAGGCTCAGCTGCATGTCGCGGCAGATCAGGCTCAACTGCCGATGGGAATCGCGCCACTCGCGCAGACGCAGATAGTTGAGGAAATTCTTCCGGCACCAGTTGCGCAGCGGGCTGGCGGTCAGTGCCTGGCGCTGCTCTTCAAATCCGCGCCACAGATTCACTAAACCGGCGAAGTCGGAATCAACGTCTTTCCATTGCGCGTGGGCCTGATCGGCGGCTTGCTGACGTTCCGGCGGCCGCTCGCGCGGGTCTTGAATCGACATGGCACTGGCGACGATCAGCACTTCCTGCAAACTGCCGAGCCTGGCTGCTTCGAGCAGCATGCGGCCCATACGCGGGTCGACCGGCAGGCGCGCCAACTGACGGCCCAATGGGGTCAGCTGACTGTTGCGATCCACCGCCGAGAGTTCTTGCAGCAGGTTGAAACCGTCGCTGATCGCCTTGCCATCCGGCGGCTCGATGAACGGGAATGCGGTGATCTCGCCGAGGCGCAGATGCAGCATCTGCAGAATCACAGCGGCGAGGTTGGTGCGCAGAATCTCCGGATCGGTAAATTCCGGGCGTCCATTGAAATCTTCTTCGCTGTACAGCCGAATGCAAATGCCCGGCTCTACCCGGCCGCAGCGACCTTTACGCTGGTTGGCACTGGCCTGGGAAATCGCTTCGATCGGCAGACGCTGAACCTTGGCGCGATAGCTGTAACGGCTGATGCGCGCGGTGCCGCTGTCGATCACATAACGGATGCCCGGCACGGTCAGCGAGGTCTCGGCGACGTTGGTTGCCAGCACCACGCGACGGCCCGGGTGCGACTGGAAAATCCGCTGCTGTTCGGCCGGCGACAGGCGCGCGTACAACGGCAGGATTTCGGTGTGTTTGAGCTGGGCCTTGCGCAGCATATCGGCGGCGTCACGAATCTCGCGCTCGCCGGGCAAAAACACCAGCACATCACCGGGACTGCGACGTTCGCTGCGCTCATAAGCGGCAATTTCATCGAGGGTGGCGAGGATCGCTTGATCCACCGTCAGGTCATCCTCAACGCGGTTGCCCTCTTCGTCCTGCTCCAGGGTCAGCGGGCGATACCAGGTTTCTACCGGGAAGGTACGGCCGGACACTTCAACAATCGGCGCGTCATCAAAATGCTTGGAGAAACGTTCCAGATCGATGGTCGCCGAGGTGATGATAACTTTCAGGTCCGGGCGACGCGGCAGCAGGGTTTTCAGGTAGCCGAGCAGGAAGTCGATGTTGAGGCTGCGTTCGTGGGCTTCGTCGACGATGATCGTGTCGTAGCGTTCGAGGTAGCGGTCGTTCTGGGTTTCCGCCAGCAGAATACCGTCGGTCATCAGCTTGATCAGCGTGTTGGAATCGCTTTGATCCTCGAAACGCACCTGGTAGCCAACCAATGAACCGAGCGGTGTGCCGAGTTCTTCGGCGACGCGACTGGCAACGCTGCGCGCAGCGATCCGGCGCGGCTGGGTGTGGCCGATCAGACCGTGCTGACCGCGACCGATTTCCAGACAGATTTTTGGCAACTGGGTGGTTTTGCCCGAGCCGGTTTCGCCGGCGATGATCAGCACCTGATGTTTCTCGAGCGCAGACTTGATTTCATCGCGCTTGGCGGCGATCGGCAGGCTGTCGTCGTAACGAATCACCGGCAGGCTGGCACGGCGAGCCAGCACCTGATCACAGGACGCCTGCATGCGCGTCACCCACTGAGCCAGCTTGGCCTCGTCGGGTTTCTTGCGCAGCTCAAGCAACTGCCGCCGCAGCCGGTGACGGTCGGCGAGCATGGCGTGATCGAGGTTTTTCAGCAGTTTGTCGATGGAGGGCGATTCGTCGGTCATCGGGTAGGCAATTCGGTCGTCTATTTATGCAGGGGGCGGATTGTCGCAGATTTGGCGGATTTGTGGCGTGTCAGGGGGGATTGCTGCCCTCACCCTAGCCCTCTCCCCGAGGGAGAGGGGACCGACCGAGTCGACTTCGCCAGCTTCGCCGACCTGAACGTGCATCACCGAAGCCATAATCGCCAAGCTCTTTCAGGTCGGTGCTTGACGCAAGACACCTCACCCCAGCCCTCTCCCTCCGGGAGAGGGCTGGGGTGAGGGTGTTTTTAAGAAGGCTACTCGTTATCCAGACCTTTGCGGCGGTACGGGAAGACATCAATGACTTTCCCCGCCCGAATCGCCTCCTGCAGGCTTTTCCAGTAATCGGCGTTATACAACTCGCCATGCAACTGATCGAACAACTTGCGCTGTCCGGCATCGGCAAACAGGAACGGTGGAAACTCTTCGGGGAACACGTCCAGCGGGCCGATCGAATACCACGGTTCCGAGGCCATTTCGTCCTCCGGCGTGCGCGGCGCGGGGATGTGGCGGAAGTTGGCTTCGGTCAGGAAGCAGATTTCGTCGTAGTCGTAGAACACCACCCGGCCGTGTCGAGTGACGCCGAAGTTCTTCAGCAACATGTCGCCGGGAAAGATGTTGGCCGCCGCCAGTTGCTTGATCGCCAGGCCGTAATCCTCCAGCGCCTCGCGCACCTGCGCATCGTTGGCGTTTTCCAGATACAGATTGAGCGGCGTCATGCGACGTTCGGTCCAGCAGTGACGGATCAGCACCGTGTCGCCCTCGACCGACACCGTCGACGGCGCCACTTCCAACAATTCCTCAAGACAGGCCGGATCAAACTTGCTCAGCGGAAAACGGAAATCGGCGAACTCCTGGGTGTCGGCCATGCGCCCGACCCGATCGACGCTTTTCACCAGTCGGTACTTCTCGATCACCGTGGCGCGGTCGACGTTTTTCGACGGCGAGAAACGGTCCTTGATGATCTTGAACACGGTGTTGAAACCCGGCAGGGTGAACACGCTCATGACCATGCCGCGCACGCCCGGCGCCATGATGAACTGGTCGTCGGTGTTGGCCAGGTGATTGATCAGCGCGCGGTAAAACTCGGACTTGCCGTGCTTGTAGAAACCGATCGAGGTGTACAGCTCGGCAATGTGCTTGCCCGGCAAAATGCGCCGCAGGAAACCGATGAACTCCGCCGGCACCGGTACATCGACCATGAAATACGAACGGGTGAACGAGAAGATGATCGACACATCGGCTTCGTCGGTGATCAGCGCGTCGATCTGAATCCCGCGCCCTTCGCGGTGCAACAGCGGAATTACCAGCGGCCATTGCTCGTCGCGGGTGTAGATGCGCCCGACCAGGTAGGCGCCCTTGTTGCGGTACAGCACCGAGGAAAACAGCTCGACGCTGAGTTCCGGATCCTTGCACACCCAATCCGGCAGGTTCTCGCGCAGTTGCGCTTCGAGGCGGCGCAGGTCTCCCGGCAGATCGGCGTAATCCTCGCTGAAACGGTAATCGGCAAAAATGCTTGCGAGCATGCCCGACAACTGCCCCTGCGGTTTGTAGGTGCGGGTTTGCGCGGCACGGGCACGGCGCAGGCTCGGGCGGGTGGTGTGGATGAACATGCAGCCGTCGCTGATCAGGTCGTGGCTGAACAGACCGCAGAAAATCGAGTTGTACCAGGTCTCGGACAGTTCATCGTCGAAGCGCAGGTCGATGACGCTGATATAGGCACTTTTCACCAGTGGCCAGCAACTGACGTTCATCAGCGTTTCATCATCGAAGTATTCGCGCAGGCGAGCGATGGTTTCGCCGACCTTTTCTTCGTAGAGATTGATCCGCGCCGCCGACGCCGTTTGCGTCTCCTGCCAGCGCGCCTGCTCGAAACGCTCCCGTGCGCCATCGGTGATCCGCCGGAAATGCTCGCGATAATCGTCGAAGCCATCGAGGATCATGCGGGCGATGTCGGTGGCTGGCCATGGTTGCGGCATAGTTAAGACCTCGGCGTGCGTGGGGAAAACCTGTGCCTGAGCTTAGCCACGCAAGCGTGTGTGCGTGAAGTGCAATTTCTGCCAAATCCGCGTCAGGGTTGTACAGCGACACAGTTTTTTGCAAAGTTTTTTAATCGACCGTTCGGTCAGTTAATCACCTCAGCGGTGCTTCTCGCCGCCCTGCCCCAGCCCGCGAATTCTCTGGCCTTCGGATCCAATACCTGACCGACGCGTCTAGTACGCGGCTTTGCTGCGACTGAGCGGACCGCCTGCGACAAACCCAGATTGGTCTTACCAAAATAGTGGCACTTTGATATATACCCCGCCAGCACCCGCCTCCTAACAAGATCCTCGCTGACGAGGACGACCTCCCCCCTCAAAGATCAAGGAGCACACTGATGTCTATCCGGAATCTGCGCATAGGTTTGCGCGCCAGTTTGAGCTTTGCCGTTTTGGCCGGTCTGCTGGTGGTGGTCGGCCTGTTCGGTCTGGGCCAGATGAAAACCCTGCGCGAAAGTGCAACGGTGATTGAAGAATCATGGATGCCGAGCATCGAGAGCATCCATGACGCGGCAGCGAACATCGCCAGCATTCGCCTCGAATCCTTGCGCCTGATCAGCAGCACCCAGCCTGCCGTGCGCGACAGAAGCAAAGGCATCATCAAGGCGCAGCGCGAAGAACTGCTCAAGCGCCTCGCCGATCACAAAGCCCTGCTCACCAGCGAAGAGGAACGGGTGATGCTCGACGGCTTGAATGCCAACACCGCCAAGTACATGAGCATTCTCGAACAGATCATCGGCCAGATCGACGCCGGGCAAAGTGAACAGGCCTACACGCGCCTTAACAATGAACTGGCGCCGCAGGGCACGCTGCTCGACAAAACCCTGGAGCAGATGATCGCGTTCAATCAGCAAGGCGCCGATGCCGCTGCCGATGCCGCCGCTGCGATGTACCAACAGGCACTGTGGATTGTCGCGACCATCATCGTGGCTGCCCTGATTGCCACGCTACTGCTGGCCTGGCAGTTGACGCGCAGCATCACCACCCCGATCAATCAGGCACTCAATGTGGCGCGGCGCATTGCTGCCGGTGACCTCAGCGGCCAGATCGTCAGCACCGGTAAAGACGAGGCTGCGCATCTGCTCGACGCCTTGGCCGAGATGCAGGGCAATCTGCGTTCGACCATTCGCGGCATCAGCGAATCGGCGCAGCAACTGGCGTCCGCAGCCGAGGAAATGAGTTCGGTGATGGAGCAAAGCACTCGCGGCCTGCAACAGCAGAACGATCAGATCGAACAAGCCGCCACCGCGGTCACCGAGATGAGCACGGCGGTGGACGAAGTCGCGGCCAACGCGGTGTCCAGCGCAGAAGCGTCCGCCGCGTCCAACGAGGACAGCAAGCACGGCCATGTGCAGGTCAGCGAAACCATCAGTTCGATCCAGGAACTGGTCGACGCCGTACTCGGTGCATCTGCACAAGCCGAGGGCCTGGCCACGCAGGCACAGGACATCAGCAAAGTGCTGGAAGTGATTCGCGGGATTGCCGGGCAGACCAATCTGCTGGCGCTCAATGCGGCGATCGAAGCGGCACGCGCCGGTGAAGCCGGGCGCGGTTTCGCGGTGGTCGCCGATGAAGTGCGTTCGCTGGCACAACGCACGCAGAATTCCACCGAAGAAATCGAGCTGATGATCAGCAGCATCCAGCAAGGCACGGGGTCGACGGTGGGCGCGTTGCAGAGCAGTGCCGAGCAGGCCGGACAGACGTTGCGCCGCGCCAACAGCGCAGGTCAGGCGCTGGAGAAAATCACCGCGTCGATCTCGCAGATCAACCAGCGCAATCTGGTGATCGCCAGCGCGGCCGAACAACAGGCCTTGGTGGCGCGCGAAGTTGATCAGAATCTGGTGACCATCCGCGATCTCTCGACCCAGACCGCCGCTGGCGCCACCCAGACCTCGGCCGCAAGCCAGGAGCTGTCGCGTCTGGCCGTCGATCTCAACGGTCTGGTGACACGCTTTGTGATCTGAGCGAACAGTTCAATGCCCGAATAGCGGTTGCCTTCGTCAGGGCGCTCGGCAACACTCTCGTCCCGATCAAGGAAGGAGACCCCGCCGTGAGCCCTGTCGATATTTTCCGTATGTTGTCGCTGGCGGCCATCTGGGGCGCGAGTTTTCTGTTCATGCGCATTATTGCGCCGGTGATCGGCACGATCCCGACCGGTTTTTTTCGCGTGTCGATTGCGGCCCTTGGCCTGCTGGTGATCCTTGGGCTGATGCGCGTACGCTGGGATTTCAAAGGCAAACTGAAAACCGTGATGCTGCTGGGCGTGATCAACTCAGGGATTCCGGCGACGCTGTATTCGGTTGCGGCCCAAGTGTTGCCGGCCGGCTACTCGGCGATTTTCAATGCCACCACGCCGTTGATGGGCGTGCTGATCGGCGGGTTGTTCTTCAGTGAAAAACTTACCGCTGCCAAACTGGGCGGGGTGTTCCTCGGCCTGTTCGGCGTTGGCGTACTGACCCGCGCCGGCCCCGTGGCATTTGACATGCAACTATTGATGGGCGCCCTCGCCTGCTTGCTGGCGACGACCTGCTACGGCTTTGCCGGTTTCCTCGCGCGCCGTTGGCTCGATCAGGCCGGAGGTCTGGACAGTCGTCTGTCGGCGCTGGGCAGCATGCTCGGCGCGACATTATTCCTGTTGCCGTTGTTCGGCTATAGCGTGATCACCGCACCGCCGCTCAGTTGGGGCGGCTGGCATGTCTGGCTGTCGCTGCTGGGCCTGGGCCTGGGTTGCACGGCGTTCGCCTACATCATTTATTTCCGCCTGCTCAGTTCGATCGGGCCAGTGAAATCGATGACCGTGACCTTCATGATTCCGCCGTTCGGCGTGCTGTGGGGGGCGTTGTTGCTGGATGAGCCGCTGTCGATGGCGCACATTTATGGCGGGGTGTTGATTGCGGCGGCGTTGTGGCTGGTGTTGAAGCCGGCGGCGGTGAAAGCTTCTCAGGTGACAGCCCGTTAGACCTCTGGCGCTGCTGAAATGGCTATCGCGAGCAGGCTCACTCCTACAGGGGAATGCATTCCAATGTGGGAGTGAGCCCGCCTGTCAGCTAGTCGGTTTTACGGAAGACAAAAGCCAGACCGACAATGATCAACAGCATGCCCAGCACACTTAACGCCGCCAGGCGATTGCCGAAAATCAGATAGTCCATCACTGCCGTCACCGCCGGCACCAGATAGAACAAACTGGTGACATTCACCAGATTGCCCCGTGCAATCAGCCGATACAGCAACAGCGTCGCCAGCACCGAGACCACCAGCCCCATCCACAACACCGGCACGATAAAACCTGTGCTGTGCTCAAAGTGGAACGGCTGGAACGGCACGAAAATCCCGCACAACAACAGCCCGGCCAGGTATTGCACCGGCAGCGTACCGAGGGGATTGTCGGTGATGCGCTTCTGCATGATCGAGCCCAGCGTCATGCTTGCCAGCGCCAGCAAACCCCAAAGCATCCCCGCCCACAACATCCCGGCCAGACCAATGCCTTGGTAAACCACCATGATCAGACCGGCCAGCCCCAGCGCCAGACCGAACATTCGGCTCGCGGAACGCTGTCGCTCCATCAACACCACGGTGAGAATCGGCTGCACTCCCATGATGGTCGCCATCACTCCCGGGGTGACTCTGCTGTCCAGGGCCAGCAAATAGAAAATCTGATAGGCCCCCAACAACACCACGCCGGTGGCGATCGCAAACATCATTGGTTTGCCGCCCTTGGGCAACTTCAGTTTGAGCAACGGCGCCAGCAGCACCAATCCGCACAAGGCGATCGCAAAGCGAATCAGCAGAAAGGCAAACGGTGAAGCATGGGCCAAGCCCCATTTGGAGAAGATCGCGCCGCTGCTCCACAGCAGAACGAACAGGCTCGTGGACGCGGCCGCGAGCGCGGATTTTTTCGACAGGACAAACATGAATACCACCTGTAGTCAGGCAAGAAGCCAACTCAGCCGAAGCTGAAATTCAGTAGGTTTTTCTGGCGGGCGCAGGGAGCAGCAGAAACTGCCGATCAGCCCGAAACGCCAACGCCCGGCGGTGATACGACTGCGCACACCGGCGTGCTACTGACAGGTGGAGGGTAATGACTGATCTGCTTGGGCTGCTGATTCCCGCACGGCACGACGCCAGCGTTGACCGCTGAATCGACTACCGCGTTGATGAGGGATGCAGGCATTTGCGCAGATCTTTTTTGAAGGGTTGGAGGGTGAGGCATACGTCTCACGTGCGCCGACTATAACCAGCGGGCGACATGGATTGCAATGATTTGAGCAAAGGGCCGGCAGGGACAACTGGACGCAAGGTGAATAGGCTGGATTGCGATGGCGACACCCAACCATGGGGACAAGGGCTAATTGACTAAGACTAGTATCGAACAACTGCTCATTTAATGATCAACGCCGGAGGCACCATGAAGGCTGCCGTTAAAAAAAAATGGCGCCAGATCGATAAAAGCTGATAGAAAACGCTCATCCGGAAAATTGTCTGAGCGGGAGTTGCACCGAATCAGAGAAACGTTGATGAGTCCAGTCGTAGACGAGCCCGGAGGCGTTCTCGCCGGCAACTCGTTCACCTTCTCCTCATAAAAAAAACCGCTCACAAGGAGCGGTTTTTTATTGCCTGATCCAGCCTTAACCAAACAGCCAATACCCCAACAACGTCAACACCACCACCGCCAGCACCGGCCGCATCACGCGGTAGGCCTTCGGATGACGGCGCTTCCACTGTTTGACCACGCCACTGAACCTGTCACTGAAGTTCTTGCTCCAGGCGTAGGCCTGGTTGATCCCGCCGACGCGTTCGTCGTCGAGGTTCTGCGGTGCGGTAGCACGACCGAGGAAAGCGCTGATGGAGCGGTTGATACGGGTCATCAGACGGTTGCTCAGCGGACGCTCGACGTCGCAGAACAGGATGACGCGGGTTTGGTCGGTTTCGTTCTTGACCCAGTGCACGTAGGTTTCGTCGAACATCACGTCTTCGCCGTCACGCCAGGCGTAAACCTGACCATCGACGAAAATCCGGCAATCGTCGGAGTTCGGCGTCGACAAGCCCAGGTGATAACGCAGGGAGCCGGCGAACGGATCGCGATGCGGGTTCAAGTGGCTGCCACCCGGCAACAACGCAAACATCGCGCCTTTGACGTTGGGAATCGCACTGACCAGCGCCACGGTTTTCGGGCACAGGGTTTCAGCCGATGGCAGCGGTTTGTCGTACCACTTGAGGTAGAAACGCTTCCAGCCCTTTTTGAAGAACGAGCCGAAACCGGCGTCGTTGTTCTTTTCTGCGGCGCGGATATAGCCCTCGTCGAACAGGTGCATGGCCTCGTCGCGAATGGTTTCCCAGTTGTCGCGCAACACGTCCAGTTCCGGAAATTTGCTGCGATCCAGGTACGGCTTGGACGGCACGCCGGAGAACAGGTACATCAGGGCGTTGTACGGAGCAAACAGCGCCGAGTGGTTGACGAACTGGCGCAGAACCGGCAAACGCGCCTTGCCGCGCAAATGCACATAGAGGATGCTGCCCACGAACAGCAGCAACACCAACACCTTGGCGGCTAACGAAAAGGTCATCAACGACTCCTTGAATAAAAACAACGCTGCGCAATGCCCTTTACCCGACATGACAGCCGGCCATGATAAACACTACCGGCGCCGGGCAAAACCCGCCTTACACAAGATTCAGTGTTAAGAATTGCGCAACAAAGCATTTATTAGCATAAAGATCCTGAACCCCGGCTGATCTGAATCAACGCGGTTACTGCTGATTCTCCTGTTCGGTAAACAGATCGCTGAACAACATGCTCGACAGATAACGCTCACCGGAGTCCGGCAGAATCACGACGATGGTCTTGCCCTGCATTTCCGGCGTCTCTGCCAGACGCACCGCAACTGCCATGGCGGCGCCACAAGAGATGCCGCACAAAATCCCCTCTTCCTGCATCAAGCGCAGCGCCATGGCCTTGGACTCTTCGTCGCTGACCTGCTCGACCCGGTCGACCATCGCCAGATCCAGGTTCTTCGGGACGAAACCGGCACCGATGCCCTGAATCTTGTGCGGGCTGGGTTTGATTTCTTCACCGGCCAGCGCCTGGGTGATCACCGGCGACGACATCGGCTCCACAGCCACCGAGAGAATCGGTTTGCCCTGGGTATTCTTGATATACCGCGAAACGCCGGTGATGGTTCCGCCGGTGCCGACGCCCGCGACCAGCACATCGACGGCGCCGTCGGTGTCATTCCAGATTTCCGGACCGGTGGTCTTTTCATGGATGGCCGGGTTGGCCGGATTATCGAACTGCGCCGGCATGAAATATTTGTCGGCGTCGCTGGCGACGATTTCAGCCGCTTTCTCAATCGCGCCTTTCATGCCCTTGGCCGGCTCGGTCAACACCAGTTCGGCGCCCAGAGCCTTGAGGACTTTACGACGTTCGATGCTCATCGAAGCCGGCATGGTCAGCATCAACTTGTAACCACGGGCCGCGGCAACAAAGGCCAGACCGATCCCTGTGTTCCCCGACGTAGGTTCGACAATGGTCATGCCCGGCTTGAGTTTGCCGCTGCTTTCGGCGTCCCAGATCATGTTGGCGCCGATCCGGCACTTGACCGAATAACCGGGGTTGCGCCCCTCGATCTTGGCCAGAATAGTCACGCCTCGCGGTGCGATGCGGTTGATCTGCACCAGCGGCGTATTACCGATGGAATGGGCGTTGTCAGCAAAAATACGGCTCATGGCTGGGTCCTTATGCAGCGTTGAATTCAGCCTTCCAAGGTATGCCTGTTGCCTGGCGCAGTCCAGTCGGGTCGAACGACTGCGCGACGTAACAGTCAATCGCTTACATCGTCTGGGAAATGCTGTCATGAAGCGTCGCTACAGTTGGCCACTAGGGATTTTCACCGTCGTCGTTGTGCTGTTGATCGCACTGCATATCGCCCTGCCTTACATGGTGCGTGACTACCTGAACGGCAAACTGGCGGACATGGGTGACTATCGGGGCCAGATCACTGATGTCGATCTGGCCCTATGGCGCGGCGCCTACAAAATCAATGGACTGAAGATCGTCAAGGTCGATGGCAAGGTTCCGGTACCGTTCGTCAACGCGCCGCTGATCGATCTGGCAGTCAGCTGGCATTCGCTGTGGTACGACCACGCCGTTGTAGCGCAAGTAAAGTTCGTCAAACCTGAGGTCAACTTCGTCGATGGCGGGGCCAACAAACAGAACTCCCAAACTGGTCAGGGCACTGACTGGCGTGCGCAATTGGGGAAGCTGCTGCCGATCACTCTCGACGAGGTCCAGATTCAGGAGGGCAAAATCACTTTCCGTAATTTCAACTCCAAGCCACCGGTCAATATGAACGCCACCAACGTCGAGGCCAGCATCTACAACCTGACCAACGTGGTCGACAAGCAGGGCAAACGTGACGCGCGCTTCGAAGGCAAAGCGCTTTTGCTCGGCCATGCGCCACTGGAAACCACTGCCACCTTCGACCCGTTGAGCAATTTTGAAGACTTCCAGTTCCGCCTGCGCGCCAAAGATATCGAACTCAAAAGCATGAACGACTTCGCCTCGGCCTACGGCAAATTCGACTTCAATGCCGGTCACGGTGATGTGGTGATCGAAGCCCAAGCCAAAAAAGCCCAGGTCAACGGCTACATCAAACCCCTACTGCGCGACGTCGAAGTGTTCAATTGGCAGCAGGACGTGGAAAACAAGAACAAAAGCATCTTCCGCTCGGTCTGGGAAGCCATCGTCGGCGGCTCGGAAACCGTGCTGAAGAACCAGGCGAAAAACCAGTTCGCCACCAAGGTCGAACTCAGCGGTAACGTGCATCAGCAAAACATCAGCGCGTTCGAAGCGTTTTTGCAGATTTTGCGCAATGGTTTCATCCAGGCTTTCAATGCGCGGTATGAACGACCGAAGCCGGATGCGGGTTAGTTTTTTGAAATGGGAGACCAATTCCCTCGCCACAACCGTGTTGTCTGGCGTCAGGCCGAGACCGAGTCAACATGTGACGCCCCATTCAGAGACTGAATAAGCCGTCTGCGTTCACAGTCGACCGGGCTGCGCGTTATAGTCGGGCATCCGATTATTTCGCCCCCGCCCTGCCCGTCAGGTCGGCGTTACCGTTCGAGGATTAGCAGATGAAGTTCGAAGGCACCCAGGCCTACGTCGCCACCGATGACCTGAAGCTGGCAGTCAACGCCGCCATCACGCTGGAGCGGCCGCTGCTGGTCAAGGGCGAACCGGGCACCGGTAAGACCATGCTCGCCGAGCAACTGGCCGAATCGTTCGGCGCCAAGTTGATCACCTGGCACATCAAGTCCACCACCAAAGCGCATCAGGGCCTGTACGAGTACGATGCGGTCAGCCGTCTGCGCGACTCGCAACTGGGTAATGAAAAAGTCCACGACGTGCGCAATTACCTGAAGAAGGGCAAGCTCTGGGAGGCTTTCGAGTCCGAGGAGCGGGTCATTTTGCTGATCGACGAAATCGACAAGGCCGACATCGAGTTCCCCAACGACTTGCTGCAAGAACTCGACAAGATGGAGTTCTACGTTTACGAGATCGACGAGACCATCAAGGCCAAGAAGCGCCCGATCATCATCATTACCTCCAACAATGAGAAAGAGCTGCCGGACGCTTTCCTGCGCCGCTGCTTCTTCCACTACATCGCCTTCCCCGACCGCACCACCCTGCAGAAAATCGTCGACGTGCACTACCCGGACATCAAGAAGGATCTGGTCAGCGAAGCGCTGGACGTGTTCTTCGACGTACGCAAGGTGCCAGGTCTGAAGAAGAAGCCGTCGACCTCGGAACTGGTGGACTGGCTGAAGCTGCTGATGGCCGACAACATCGGCGAAGCGGTTTTGCGTGAACGCGATCCGACCAAAGCCATTCCGCCACTGGCCGGTGCGTTGGTGAAGAACGAACAGGACGTGCAACTGCTTGAGCGCCTGGCGTTCATGAGCCGTCGCGGCACCCGCTAAGAGGCTGACGCCATGTTGCTCAACCTGTTCAATGAAATGCGTGCAGCCAAAGTGCCCGTGTCGGTGCGCGAGTTGCTCGACCTGATCAACGCGCTGAAACAGCGCGTGACCTTCGCCGACATGGACGAGTTCTATTACTTGTCGCGGGCGATTCTGGTGAAGGACGAACGCCATTTCGACAAGTTCGACCGCGCGTTCGGCGCCTACTTCAATGGCCTGGAAAAGCTCGACGATCACTTGCAGGCATTGATTCCCGAAGACTGGTTGCGCAAGGAGTTCGAGCGTTCGCTGACTGACGAGGAACGCGCGCAGATCCAGTCCCTCGGCGGTCTGGACAAGCTGATCGAAGAGTTCAAGAAGCGTCTGGAAGAACAGAAGGAACGCCACGCCGGCGGCAACAAATGGATCGGCACCGGCGGCACCAGCCCGTTCGGCTCCGGTGGGTTCAACCCAGAGGGAATTCGAGTCGGCGATGCCGGCAAACGCCAGGGCAAAGCGGTGAAGGTCTGGGATCAGCGCGAGTACAAGAACCTCGACGACTCGGTGGAACTGGGCACGCGCAACATCAAGGTCGCCCTGCGTCGTCTGCGCAAGTTCGCTCGTCAGGGCGCGGCGGAAGAGCTGGACATCGACGGCACCATCGACCACACCGCCAAGGACGCCGGCCTGCTGAATATCCAGATGCGCCCGGAACGGCGCAACACGGTGAAGCTGTTGTTGCTGTTCGACATCGGCGGCTCGATGGACGCCCACGTGAAGATCTGCGAAGAGCTGTTCTCGGCCTGCAAGACCGAGTTCAAGCATCTGGAGTATTTCTACTTCCACAACTTCATTTATGAATCGGTGTGGAAGAACAACATGCGCCGCACCTCCGAGCGCACCTCGACCCAGGACCTGCTGCACAAGTACGGCGCCGACTACAAAGTGATCTTTATCGGTGACGCCGCCATGGCGCCGTATGAAATCACACAGGCTGGTGGCAGTGTCGAGCACTGGAACGAAGAGCCGGGCTACGTTTGGATGCAGCGGTTCATGGAGAAGTACAAGAAGCTCATCTGGATCAATCCGTACCCGAAAGATACCTGGGGCTATACCTCATCGACCAATATCGTGCGGGATCTGATCGAGGATCAGATGTATCCGTTGACGTTGCGTGGGCTTGAGGAAGGGATCCGGTTTTTGTCCAAGTAAGATTGCGAAGGTAAATACTGAAAGGCAAACCGCATGAAAGCGGCTGCCTTTCAGGCTCGCGGATTTACCAACCTGTCGCGAGATAAGACTTGCAGAGCCGGTCCATGAAAGAGGTGTCGAGAATCGCGGGGCCGACAGCAGTCGTTTTTTGCCCGCGGCGTTTTTTCTTCCCTTTGGCGAGAACTTTCGCCCCACCATTTTCCAGCGCTACCCTGCGATTTTTTTCAATGTCCGTTTCAGGACTCAGGATCACTTCACTCTTCATTTCGCCCTCTGGCGCCAGAAAGCGAAACCTTACGCTTTTCACCTCTGCACCCGCATTGGTCTCCACGGTCATCAGCTCCATGGCTTCACCACTCGCCTCCGTGCGGTGATTCCAGTGAAACATACGCATCATGTCGACCGTTGCGGTGGACATGAATGTCTCGATACGCTCAACGGTGTCCTGATTACCGGCATCTTCGGCGTCCAGTCGTTGCACATTGTAGAAACGATCAATGCTCGCCCGATAAACCGGCACGCTGCCCACTTCCTCATAAAAACCGACAATGTGCCCATCGACACGGTTCGCACACTCGCCCTCTGACTGGGCCATCACTTTCATAAAACGCATCTGTAACTTCCTTGTAAAAGATGAAGACCGATAGTTCCACAACCTCTCGACGCGTGATGTAGGGCGACTTACCAAAGTGTCAGGAAACGTCTCGGTCTTCAGTCCGAAATACGGTCAATTACAAGTAGGACTTCAGGTAGTTGATATGGTCTTGCCATGCACGCTCTTGCATGACTGGCGTGAACCGCACCCTGTCACCCGGGAGACATTGCGCCAGCCTCGCCAGGGCCAAGGGTGTCAGCGCCCCCAAGCGTGGATAACCACCAATGGTCTGACGATCATTGAGCAACACGATCGGTTGCCCGTCCGGCGGCACCTGCACCGCCCCGAGTGGAATGCCTTCGGAAATCATCGGTTGCCCCTGATAGTGCAAGGCGCTGCCCAACAAGCGAATGCCCATGCGATCTGCGCGACTGTCCACAGCCCAGGTCGTGTTGAACACATCAAACAGGCTCTGCCCGCTGAACTGGCCAATCTGCGCGCCGAGTACCAGATCCAGCGGCGCATTCGATTTCAAATCCAGCCGTAACGCCAAAGGCACTTCGCGAAGCAACACCGCTTCACCGCGATAACTCAGCGCCGCCTCCTTGGCCAACGGCAAGCCCAGGCCATCCAGACCGCCGAACCCTTCGCGCATCACTGTCGCGCTGCTGCCCAAGACCTTGGGGGCCTCGAAGCCGCCGGGCGCCGCCAGATAAGCCCGGGCACCGAGCAACGGCTGCGTGAACAGCAACTTCTGTCCTTTACCCAACTTGAAACTGCGCCACGGCGCCAGCGGTTGACCGTCGATCTGCGCGCCAAGATCTGCGCCAGCCAAGGCCAGCCAACACGCCTCCTCGGCCACCACGGCAAAGCCGCCGAGGGTGATTTCGATCACCGTTGCATCCAGCTCGTTGCCGAGCAACCAATTGGCCCAGCCCATCGAACACCAATCCGCCGCGCCGCCCTGGGTGACGCCCAGATGCCGCACGCCGAAACGTCCCGCGTCCTGCAACAGGCACAGCGGCGTACTCGCTTCAATTGTCAGTCGGCTCATGCCAGTGCCTCCAGTGGCGTGTCATCACCGCCCAGATTGATGAACTCGGCATGACTGACCGCTTCGAATCGCACCGTGTCACCCGGTTGCATCAGGCTGTAGCCATCGCGATCGCGGTCGAACAGTTTTGCCGGGGTGCGGCCAATCAGGTTCCAGCCACCGGGGGATACCACCGGGTAGGCCGCCGTTTGCCGCTCGGCAATGCCGACGCTGCCGGCAGCGACTTTCTTGCGGGGTGTGTTCAGACGTGGCGCGGCCAGAACCTCTTCGACCAGTCCCATGAAGGCGAAGCCCGGGGCAAAACCGAGGGCGAACACCTGATACTCCCGCGCACTGTGCCGCCGGATCACCTCCGCCAGCGCCAGACCGCTGCGCTCGGCGAGCAAGCTCAACTCAGGGCCGACGCTCAAGTCATACCAGACCGGCAGCACATGGCACTGGCCAGCGGCTCGCGCATTCGGCGACAGGTCGATCAACGCTTCGGCGATCAATTCCCGCGCCTGGTTCGGGCTCAGTGCAGTCAGATCGTAGTGCACCATCAACGTCGTATAGGACGGCACCAGATCAATCAGTTGCTTGCCGAATGCCGCACGCAAACGCTCACTGGCAGCGAGCATCCACGGCATGTTGGCTTCGGCGATTTCATCGAACAGACGCAGCATCAGACAATCCAGTGCCACCACTTCAACCCTTGGGTTCATGAGGCACGCTGCTGATTCAAGGCCTCGCGAATGCGCTGCACGGCGGCTACTGAACTGGCATTGTCGCCATGTACGCAGAGGGTATTGGCATGCAGAAGCAAGGCGCTGCCGTCGCTGGCGGTGAGGTTGTCGCCACGGGCGATGGTCAGGGCCTGCTCGATGATTTTCTCCGGGTCGTGATGCACCGCGCCCGGCAGTTGCCGTGAAACCAGTTTGCCGGCGCTGTCGTAAGCGCGGTCGGCGAAGGCTTCGAACCACAGGGTCACGCCATACTCATCGCCGATCTGCTGCGCTGCCGAATTGTCGCGGGTGGCCATCAGCATCAACGGCAGGCTGCGGTCGTAAGCGGCTACCGCCTGAATCACCGCACGCAATTGCGCCGGGTTGGCCATCATGTCGTTGTACATCGCGCCATGGGGTTTGACGTAACTGACGCGCCCGCCCTGGGCTTTGCAGATGCCGTCGAGGGCGCCGATCTGGTAATGCAGAATGTCTTGCAGCTCTTGCGCCGAATACGCCATGGAGCGGCGACCGAAACCGACCAGATCCTGATAAGCCGGGTGTGCACCGATCTGCACGCCGTGGCTCAACGCCAGGCTGACGGTCTTGCGCATGATGCCTGGGTCGCCAGCGTGGAACCCGCAGGCCACGTTGGCGCAATCGATGAAGGGCATGACCTCGGCGTCCAGACCCATGGTCCAGCTGCCGAAGCTCTCGCCAATGTCGCAATTCAATAGCAGGCGGCTCACGGTGAACACTCCTGTAGGTGCTTGTCTTCTTATCTGTAGGACTGTGCTTCGCAGGTTATCAGTTACTGCGCATCGAGTTGCTTGCCGCGGGTTTCCGGCAGGCTCAACGCCGCGATAATCACCACGCCGTAAGACACCGCTGCAAAGGCGCCAATGCCGACGCTCAACGGTACTTTCTGGCTGAGCAGGCCGATCAGCAGCGGAAACAAGGCCGCCAACGCGCGGCCGATGTTGTAGCAAAAGCCCTGCCCCGAGCCGCGAATTCGCGTAGGAAACAGTTCAGTCAGAAACGCGCCCATACCGCTGAAAATCCCCGAGGCGAAGAAGCCCAGCGGAAAGCCCAGCCACAGCATCACACCATTGCTCACCGGCAGTTGCGTATAGAGCAGAACGATGGTGAACGAGCCGACCGCAAAGAGAATGAAGTTCTTCTTACGCCCCAGCAGGTCGGTGAGATAAGCACTGATCACGTAGCCGACGTAGGAGCCGACAATCACCATCGCCAGATATCCACCGGTGCCGAGTACGCTCAAGCCGCGCTCGTTTTTCAGGAAGGTCGGCAGCCAGGAAGTGATCGCGTAATAGCCGCCCAGCGCACCGGTGGTCAGCAGTGAAGCGCGAAACGTGGTGAAGAGCATGCCGGGCGCGAAGATCTCGTAGAATTTCGATTGAGTCTCCGGCGTTTGTTGGGCCTTGGCTTCGCGATAGATCTCCGGATCCTTCACCAGACGACGGACAAAAATCACAAAAATTGCCGGCACGATGCCGAGGATGAACAGTGCGCGCCAGGCATCTTCCGGCGGCAGCACCGAGAACAGCAGCGCATACAGAATCGCCGTCAGTCCCCAGCCCAGTGCCCAACCGGATTGCACCATGCCTACCGCTTTGCCACGGTCCTTGGCGCGGATCACCTCACCGATCAGTACCGCGCCAGCGGTCCATTCGCCGCCGAATCCGAAGCCCATCAACGTGCGCGCGATCAGCAGTTGTTCGTAGTTTTGCGCGAAGCCGCAGAGAAAAGTGAAGAAGGCGAACCACAACACGGTGAGTTGCAGGGTGCGCACGCGACCGATGCGGTCAGAGAGAATCCCCGCCACCCAGCCGCCAATGGCCGAAGCAATCAACGTGCTGGTGTGAATCAGCCCCGCTTCACCAGTGGTGATGCCCCAAATGGCAATCAGTGTCGGCACGACAAAGCTGAGCATCTGCGTGTCCATGCCGTCCAGACCGTAGCCGATCTTGCAGCTCCAGAACGTGCGGCGCTCCTGCTGGTTGATGTTGCGATACCAATCGAACGGCCCCGGACGCGCCGTTGCCTTGGGGACTTCTAGGGTGTCGGGAGCACGCATGGCTTATCTCCGCAGGTTTTTTATTGGTCTTGTTCGTAGCCCCGACGACGCCTATCGTGGGGACCGGATGCGTCGATTTTTCGTCGCGCGGCCCTGCTGCGTCCAACGAATAAAAACCCGCCTTAGCCATAAGAAAAATTTGTCACACGAGCCTTGCCCATGAACCTGAAGTTTCTCGAGACCTTTGTCTGGGTCGCCCGACTGAAGAGTTTTCGCCTGACCGCCGACAAGCTGTTCACCACTCAGGCGTCGATTTCCAGCCGCATTGCGGTGCTGGAAGGCGAGCTGGGGGTGAAGCTGTTTCTGCGCGATTCACGCGGTGTCAGCCTGACGCCCGAAGGCCTGAAAGTGCTGGAGTATGCCGAGCAGATGCTCGACACGATGTCTGCACTCAAGCAATCGATCGAGACCCGCTCGAGCAAGGTCGGCCGTGTACGTATCGGCGTGATGGACACGGTGATTCACACTTGGCTCAGCCCGTTGGTGGCGCAGATGACCGATCTGTATCCACGGGTCGAAATCGAGCTGGTGGCGGATACCTCGCTGAACCTCTGCGATCAGTTGCAAAAAGGCTTTCTCGACATCGTTCTGCAAACCGACCTGATCCGCCATGAAAGCGTGCGCAGTCTGGAGTTGGCCAGTCATCCGCTGGGCTGGATTGTTGCGAGCAATTCGATATACAACCGCGATTACGCCGACCTCGCCGAACTGGCGCAGGAACGGATCATCACCTACTCGAAAAACTCCCGGCCGCACCAGGATCTTCTCGCATTGATGCAGGCCAATGGCGTACTGGCGCCACGCTTGAACTGCGTGAATTCGGTGTCAGCGATCACGCGGTTGCTGCGCGATGGTTTTGGGATTGGCGTGTTGCCACCGGTGTTAGTGGCTGAGGAATTGGCGCGGGGCGAGTTGACCTTGCTCGCCATCGATCAGCGCCCGCCGAACCTGCAGGTGGTGGTGTCGTGGCGGGTGGGCGTTGAGTGGGTCGAGGAGATTGTGACGTTGTGTCAGCAGGTGCTGGAAGGTTATGCGCGCAAGGTGGGCAAGGACTACATCGCGTTAAGTTGATCGTTCCTACGCTCTGCGTGGGAATGCAGCCCGGGACGCTCCGCGTCCCTCGAAAGCCGAACGCGGAGCGTCCGTTGAGGCATTCCCACGCAGAGCGTGGGAACGATCATCAGAGGCCGCGCACGTCGCGGTCTTCGATCGGCCGGCTCTGGCGCAGGCGGCGGCCACCGAGAACGACCCAGTCGATCAAGCGGAACAGGCACTCGATGCCGAACGACAGCAACAGCGCACCGCTCATGCCCCAGATCATGGCTTCCGGGGTCAGCAGGATCTGGTAGCTGTAACCGTTCCAGGTTTCCTTGCGAATGTCCGGATCGGCGGCCAGCACCACTTGCAGAAAACGGATGTACCACGGGCCCTGCATCGCCTGGAACTGCTTGTCCAACGCCACCTGACGCGTGAGCAAGGTGTTCAGACTGTCGGCGTCGCTGCGGAAGATCGGATCTTCACTGGCGCGGTAATGCGCGACCAGCGCCTGCATATCGCCCTTGAAAAACTGCTCGGCCGTGCCCTGAAAGCCGCGCAGGCCGGTCTGCGCCTCGATCAGGTGCGCCTCGACACGTTTGGCGTAATCGTTGATGAACCCCGGCACCTGGACACCGATCAACAGGCCCGCCGCAAACAACACCAGCCGTACATAACTGAGCAACATGAGGTGCAATCCTTATTCGGTCTTGCCCTGACTGACGCATTCGCCGCGTCGCCACAGGCTCCATTGGCCCGGTTCGTAGCGGGTCCAGGTTTCGTTTTCGGTCAAAGGCTCGGTGGCGATCACCGTGACCACGTCGTTGGGCGTGGTTTCCGCCTGGAAATCGACAATCACGTCGACATCCTTCAGACGCGCCGGGCCGAACGGTGCACGGCGGGTGATCTGTGCGAGTTTGGTCGAGCAATAGCAGAACAGCCAGTCGCCATCGCTGAGCAAGCAGTTGAACACGCCTTTGCTGCGGTACTCGGCGCACGCGGCGACCAGATCCGGCAGCAGTTCTTCTATATCGACCGGTTCTGGGAATGCTGCACGCACGCGGTTGAGCAAATCGCAGAACGCCGCTTCGCTGTCGGTATCGCCCACCGGGCGGTAAAAGCTTTTGATCGGAGTGAAGTCGGCAAGCTGGCCGTTGTGCGCAAAGCACCAGTTGCGCCCCCACAGTTCGCGGACGAACGGGTGGGTGTTGGACAGGCAGACCTTGCCGACGTTGGCCTGACGGATGTGGCCGATGACCACTTCGCTCTTGATCGGATAGCGCTGCACCAGATTGGCGACTTCCGATTCGCAACTCGCCGCCGGGTCCTGAAACAGGCGCAAGCCGCGCCCTTCATAGAAGGCAATGCCCCAGCCGTCGCGGTGCGGGCCGGTGCGACCGCCGCGCTGCATCAGGCCGGTGAAGCTGAACACGATATCGGTCGGCACGTTGGCACTCATGCCCAGTAATTCACACATGTGCGGACTCTCGGGTTACAGGCGCGGCTCGACCCGCATGCGCTGCGGATTGTTCGGCACTGGCGGGCGACCGTAGCGGTCATCACCGGCGCCGCCGAACGGTTGATCGTCGTCGCGGTCATCGGCGCGAGCGGCGGCCTTGGCGGCTTCTGCCTGTTCACGACGCGCACGGGAAGCACGCTCGATCGGGAAGCGGATCAGCACGAAAATCAGGTAGATGCCGAACGCGATCATGCCGTACATGAACAGATCGGAGACCGCCCGCCAGGCGTTGTTGCCGACCTTGAAGGCCAGATCCAGTGCAGTGATGGCGATGGACGGCGCAACCTTGGCCTTCACCGGATCAATGATGGTCGGGCTGAACAGCAACACCGCCATCAACACCCGCAACGGTTCGCGCAACCAGCGCCACATCCAGGTGGTCAGGCGCATCCATACCAACAGGCAGCCCACAGCGGCAAAGGCGTAGAGGCCCCAGGCGATCAGATAGTCGTTCTCGGTCATGGTGTCCATGGCAAGGCAGGCAAAGAGGCGCTTATAGTAACGACTTTTCGCCCGCCAGGCTTGTCCCAATAGACACACGACCTGTGGGAGCGAGCCTGCTCGCGAATACGGACTGTCAGTTGAAACATTGTTGTCTGACCCACCGCTTTCGCGAGCAGGCTCGCTCCCACAAGGGTCTGCGACGGTTTCAAGCGCTGCGAAAACCCTATTTCCGAACTTTGTCCGAGAGCCTTCCATGCCCCAATCCGCCAACGTCATCAGTGCCCCGATTGCCCACAAGGCGCCTGGTGCCGACCCGTATGCCTGGCTGCAGGAGCGCGACACCGACGCGGTGCTCGATTACCTCAAGGCCGAAAACGCCTGGCAGGAAGCGCAAACCGCCGATCAGGCCGATTTGCGTGAAAGCCTGTTTGAAGAGATCAAGGGCCGGATGCTTGAAACCGATCTGTCCCTGCCCTCGCCTTGGGGGCCCTACCTGTATTACACGCGCACCACGGCGGGCGACGAATACGCCCGGCACTACCGCTGCCCGCGTCCGGCGGACGACAGCCTGACCCTCGACGAAAGTCGCGAACAACTGCTGCTTGACCCCAATGTACTGGCCAATGGCGGTTTCTTCTCACTGGGCGCTTTCAGCATCAGCCCGGACCACCAGCGTCTGGCCTACAGCGTCGACGCCTCGGGGGATGAGATTTACACGTTGTTCGTCAAGGAACTGGCCAACGACAAAGTCAGCGAGCTGGAATTTCAGGACTGCGATGGCAGCATGACCTGGGCCAACGACAGCCTGACCCTGTTTTTCGGCGTACTCGACGTCACCCATCGCCCACACAAACTGTTCCGCTATCGCCTCGACGGTACCGCGGCCGAAGAGGTGTTCCACGAGCCGGACGGGCGTTTCTTCCTGCACTGCTACCGCTCCAGTTCCGAACAGCAATTGCTGTTGTCGCTGGGCAGCAAGACCACCAGCGAAGTCTGGGCGCTCGACGCCCACCAGCCGCACCTGCCGTTCACCTGCCTGGCGCCACGGGTCGAAGATCATGAATACGATGTCGATCACGGCCTGCTTGATGGCGTGTGGACATGGTTTATCCGCACCAACCGTGACGGCATCAACTACGCCCTGTACCAAGCGCCGGACACCGGCACCGCGCCGACTGAGGCCGAGTGGCAAAACCTGATCCCCCACAGCGATACGGTGATGCTCGACGGCGTCAGCCTCAACACCGAGGCGATGACCCTGAGCTTGCGCGAAGGTGGTCTGCCGATAATCGAAGTTCACCCACACGGTCTGGCGCCTTATCGCGTGCAATTGCCGGACGCGGCCTACAGCCTCTATGTGCAAAACAGTCTGGAATTTGAGAGCGGCCGCATTCGCCTGCGCTACGAGGCGTTGAACCGCCCGGCGCAGGTGCGCCAACTGATCCTCGCCAGCGGCGAGCAAACGGTGTTGAAAGAAACCCCGGTGCTCGGCCCGTTCGACGCCGACGCTTACGTCAGCCAGCGTCTGTGGGCGACGGCGCCGGACGGCACGCAGGTGCCGATCAGCCTGGTGATGAAGCGCGAAATGGTCGGCCAGGCAGTGCCGCTGTACCTGTACGGTTACGGCGCTTACGGTTCGAGTCTTGATCCGTGGTTCTCCCACGCGCGCCTGAGCCTTTTGGATCGTGGCATGGCCTTCGCCATTGCTCACGTGCGTGGCGGCGGTGAACTGGGCGAAGCCTGGTACCGCGCCGGCAAGCAGGAACACAAGCACAACACCTTCAGCGACTTCATTGCTTGCGCCGAGTTCTTGATCCTCAACGGCATCACCACTGCGGAAAAACTGGCAATCAGCGGCGGCAGCGCCGGTGGTTTGCTGATCGGCGCCGTGCTTAACCAGCGTCCGGATCTGTTCGGCGTGGCGATTGCTGAAGTGCCGTTCGTCGACGTGCTCAACACCATGCTCGACCCGGAGCTTCCGCTGACCGTCACCGAGTACGACGAGTGGGGCAATCCCGAAGAGCCGGAGGTTTACGAGCGGATCAAGGCTTATGCGCCGTACGAAAACGTCAGCGCGCAGAATTACCCGGCGACGCTGGTGATCGCCGGCTACAACGACAGCCGCGTGCAGTACTGGGAAGCGGCCAAGTGGGTGGCGAAATTGCGTGCGACCAAAACCGACAACAATGTGCTGCTGCTCAAGACGGAACTGGGCGCCGGGCATGGCGGGATGAGCGGGCGTTATCAGGGATTACGTGACGTAGCGCTCGAATATGCATTTGTGTTCAAGGTTTTGGGCCTGGTCTGAGGAACTCCGTCGGTCACTTGGGTCTTAATTGCAGACCCAAGAGGCCGATACCCCACAGATCCCTGTAAGAGCTGCCGAAGGCTGCGATCTTTTGATTTTTTGAAAGGCAAGATCAAAAGATCGCAGCCTTCGGCAGCTCCTACATAGGGACCGTGTGAAGCCTGAAACAGTGAAAACAAAAAGACCGTGACGACATGTCAGAACCGACCTTCCTGAACAACGAAATCCGCGACTGGCTGATGGACTGCGGCCTCTTCGATCAATTGCAACTGGCTGACTTTGCGGCCGCTGCCGGCTACTTCAGCATCAGCACCGTGGCCGAAGGCGAAGCGATTTTCCGCGAGGGCGATGCCGGCAGTTTCATGTGCATCCTCCACACCGGCCAGGTCGCCGTGCAGAAAACCGGGCCCGATGGTCAGGTGATCACCATGGCCACCCTACGCAGCGGTCGGGCGTTCGGTGAAATGGCTGTGCTTGATGGTGAGCGACGTTCGGCCACCTGCATTGCCGCGAGTAACTGCCAACTGCTGAACCTGGGCAAGGATTCGCTGGAAAAAATGCTCAACGACGCGCCGAAAATCGCCGCGAAGATCATCCGCGCCCTCGCCGTGTCCCTGTCGAAACGACTGCGCATGGCCGACGGCCAACTGGCGGCGCAACAGGTTTAACCGCCGGGGGATTTAGCCTTGGTGCCGCTCGGTTCAATGCCTGGCACCGGTTGATCCTTGCTCGGCGGGCTGGGCATTTCGATCGGTACCAGCGGTGGGCTGCCGCTGCCGGCGCCGGACTTGGGAATGTTGATTGGCGTGATCTGCGGGTACGGCGTCGGTGTCGCAGTGCCGGGCGAACCGGGCTGCGGCGCCGGGCTTACCGGAATGGCTTGCTGCGCCTGCACTGCAGTAATCGAGAGCGCGGCCAGGGCAATGACCGTTAGAATGGTGCGCTTCATCAAGGGCTCCGTTTGGCCTTAGTCTGCACTCAGGCTACTCCCAACGGGCCTGCTTGCCTTCCCCCTTGTAGAGATTTCCATGAAACGTTTCGTTCTGCTCGACACCACCCCGATCCCTGAAAGCGGCGGTGCCCTGTGCCTGTTCGAATATGGCGAGGATTTCGTCATCAAGATCCAGGGCGGCGATGGCGGGCAATTGATGAACACGCGCATGCATGGCTCCGAAGACGCGCTGGCCGAGATCCCTTGCCGCAAGGTCGCCGGCCGACCGGATTCGCGGGTGTTGATCGGTGGCCTGGGCATGGGCTTCACCCTCGCCTCCGCGCTGAAGCATCTGGGCAAGACCGCTGAAGTAGTGGTCGCTGAGCTGGTGCCTGGGGTAGTTGAGTGGAACCGTGGCCCGCTCGGGGAAAAGTCCGGTCGGCCACTGCTTGATCCACGCACGGTGATCCGCCAGGACGATGTGGCCAATGTGCTGCAAAGTGAGCCGAACGGTTTCGACGCGATCATGCTCGACGTCGACAACGGCCCCGAAGGCCTGACCCAGAAGACCAACAGCTGGTTGTATTCGGCCGCCGGCCTGAATGCCTGCGCCAAAGCCCTGCGCCCCAAAGGTGTGCTCGCCGTGTGGTCGGCCAGTGCTGACCGGCAGTTTTCCGACAAATTGAAGAAGGCCGGTTTCAAGGCCGAAGAAGTCCAGGTCTTCGCCCACGGCAACAAGGGCACCCGCCACACGATCTGGATTGCCGAGAAGCTCAAAGGCTGAGCTAAACTCTGCCCATAACCGTCATCAGTCTTTTACAAAGGTGAACCCATGAGTTCGTCCACCCCAACCAATACGTCGAAGCTGGATCGCATCCTCGCCGACAACCAGCGCGACAAGGAAATGGGCTACCGCGACAAGGCCCTGAAAATGTACCCGCACGTCTGTGGCCGCTGCACCCGGGAATTTTCCGGCAAGCGTCTGAGCGAACTGACCGTGCACCACCGCGACCACAACCACGACAACAACCCGCAAGACGGTTCGAACTGGGAATTGTTGTGCCTGTATTGCCACGACAACGAACACTCGCGCTACACCGATCAGCAGTATTTCAGCGAAGGCTCGCTGAGCACGCCGAAGATCGCCAAGGCCACGCACAACCCGTTTGCCGCCCTGGCCGGGTTGATGAAAAAAGAAGATTAAAAGCAAAAGATCGCAGCCTTCGGCAGCTCCTACAGGGTGTACGCCATCCAACTGTAGGAGCTGCCGAAGGCTGCGATCTTTTGATCTTATCCCCGTATAATCGCGCTCTTTTTCCCGAAGGCACCCCGCTCGTGGCAGACAAACGGTACAGCTGCATTGGTTTGTATAACCCCAAATCACCGGAAAACGTCGGTTCGGTGATGCGCGCCGCAGGCTGCTATGGCGTGGCCTCGGTGTTCTACACCGGCAAGCGATATGAACGCGCCGCCGACTTCGTCACTGACACCAAACGCGTGCACTACGACATCCCGCTGATCGGCATCGATGATCTGAAAAAGATCCTCCCGCTCAACTGCGTGCCCGTCGCTGTGGAGCTGGTCGAGGGCGCCCGACCGCTGCCGGAATACACCCACCCGGATCGCGCCCTGTACATCTTCGGCCCGGAAGACGGTTCGCTCGATAAAGAGATCCGCGACTGGTGCGAAGACGTCGTGTACATCCCGACCACCGGCTGCATGAACCTCGCCGCCACGGTCAACGTCGTGCTCTACGACCGCATGACCAAGGGCTTGAACACCCGCTCCGGGCCGAAATTCCGCTGAAGCGTCGCACATCCGATGGAACGAGCTGACCGCTCTGGCAGTCAGCTTGTTTATCCATTATTCATTGCCTGGAGAAAGATCATGACCGAACTCAAACGTGTCGAACGTATCGAATCCACCCCGTTCCAGAGCCGTTCCGAGCAGAACGTCGAAGGCTGGGAGCGCATCGGCTCGCTGGCTGGCGGCGTGATCATGGTCGGCAAGGGCCTGCGCCGTGGCGGGGTGTTCGGGTTGATTCAGGTAGCGATTGGCGGTGTGGCCATGGCGCGCGGGATTACCGGGCACAGCTCGGTGAAGAGCCTGATCGAGAAGAGCCGTCAGGACATGAACAATGTGCGGGCGAAGATCGAGCGGGCCGGGGAAGAACTGAGCAAGCTCAAGGCCAATGCCGAGGCGGCGACCAGCACCGCTACCGTGACCGGCAATGATTCAGTGAAATCGCCGAAAGCCGGGGTTTGATAGCTTAAAAGCAAAAGATCGCAGCCTTCGGCAGCTCCTACAGGGAAAACGCATTCCACAGGTAGGAGCTGCCGAAGGCTGCGATCTTTTGATCTTTACTGTAGCAACGCGGTATCAAGGACTTTCGAGGACTCGCCCAGCACGCTCTCGGCCAGTTGCACAAACGCCTTGGTGCTCACCGTCCCCAAATGCATCGCCCCGCGCAACACATCATCCAGCGAGCGCTTGTTGCGCGTCTTCAGGCGAATCTCGCCATCCAGTTCCTGCAATAGCACCACCGCTTTCGCCACTTGCGCCGGGCTGATCTGCTCGCCGCGCAACGTCGTGACCTTCTGGCCATCCCTGGCCAGTTTCGCCTGTAACGCCTGATAACGGTCATCGCTCATGCCGCCGGCACGGCGCACCAGTTCAATGGCGTAATACTCGGCAAAACCCTCACTGATCCAGTCGCTGCGCTGCTCGTCGTTGATCCGCCCGAACACCTGCGCCAGCTCACGCACCAAAGCGCTGCTGCCACTTTCGCTGACCAGCGGCAATCGCGTGTTCACGTAGATGGATTCATGGGCACCGAGGCTGCCGCGCCACATCGGGTCATTGGCGCCGACGACCAACAGTTTCGCGGGATGGCGTGGATAAACCGCCTGCACCTGCGGCCAGACGAATGTCAGCAGGGTCAGCACGTCCATCCGGCGCATGCCCTGCCCTTGCGGCGAGGCCACGGTGACTTCGGTTTCGCCCAGGCGCGTACGGCGGCTGCCGAGGTGGCCAGCGAGCATCCACCCGGTCGGACGGTCGAACAGGGGTGACGGGTTGTCGATACGAAATTTGTTTTTGCCGATGCGTGGCCAGGCGGTTTCGATGCTTTTCCAGCCATCGGGCAATTCGAATTGCAGGCGCGCGACCAGTTCAGTGCCGTCTTGCTGATCGAGTTTGGCTGGCGGCACCAGTTCATCGCCACGCATCAACGCCCAGTTCGGGGTCATGCGGGTGTCGAAACTGCCGTTCTTGCGCCCGTGGCTGATGCGCACACGGTAAGTCAGGCTGGCCTTGTCACTGGTCGGGCGCCAGACGCCCCGTGCGTTTTTGCCCGGGGTCAGCAGCCATTGGCCGTCAGCCTTGAAATCGCTGTAATGGCTGCCGTCGCCAAGGTCGAAATCGAGACTGCGCACCGCCTCGCCTTTGGCCAGGGTCAGGCGCACCTCGGCCTGATCGCTTTGCGGCAACAGGCGCACGTGATAATCCAGATCGACTTTCTTCGCCGCCCACACCGGGGCGCTCAGCGCCAGCAGCGCCATCATCAACGCTCGCTGCAGTCCGACAGCCATACACACTCCTTGGTAAAGCTTGAATCAGCAGGTATTCAGCCCGCGCGGAAAATCAGGTGATCTTCCCAGTCATCCTCCGGCACGCTGCCCTCGGCGAGCATGCGCCCGGATTGTGAGATCCGCTCATGGTGCACCGCATCGCGATCGCCACACACCAGGTGGTGCCACAACGGCAGATCCTTGCCTTCGCTGACCAGTCGATACCCGCAGGTCGGCGGCAGCCATTTGAACTCTTCGGCCTGACCCGGGGTGAGCTGGATGCAGTCAGGGACAAACTTGATGCGGTTCGGGTAATCGCTGCACTGGCAGGTTTTCAAGTCCAGCAGTTTGCAGGCGATGCGCGTGTAATAAACGCTGTTGTCCTCTTCATCCTCGAGCTTTTGCAGGCAGCACAGACCACAGCCATCGCACAGCGATTCCCATTCCTCGTGATCGAGTTGATCGAGGGTTTTGCGTTTCCAGAACGGTTCGACTTTGGCGGCCATGGCTCAAGCATCAACATCAGGTGGTGAAAAGGCCGCCAGTCTAGTGCCCAAGGCCTTGCGGGCCAAGCGCTGGCGACTGCCGGTTGCGCAGGACTTGTCAGTTTTTGTGGCGGCGGGTAGCTTTGCCAGTCGCAAGGAGCCTTGCCCGCAAGCCATTAACGCTCGACCGCGTTGCATTGTGGTGAACCCTCAGGCTCGGAAAACCCCATCGTTCAGCGCAACTGATCCCGCCGGGTTTTCATTCAAATCCCTGACTCAAACGTAGCAAGGAATCTCTTGATGAGTGCCAACCCTCGCGTTGCCGATTACGCCATTCACCCGCAATTCACCGACCGCTGGTCGCCGCGCGCCTTCACCGGCGAAGCGATCCCGGAAGAAACCCTGCTGAGCTTCTTTGAAGCGGCACGCTGGGCGCCCTCGGCGTACAACTCGCAGCCTTGGCGTTTCCTTTATGCGCGTCGCGATACGCCGAACTGGGAGCGCTACCTGGGTCTGCTCAACGAATTCAACCGTAGCTGGGCGCAGCACGCATCGGCGCTGGTCATCGTGATTTCGAAAACCACGTTCATTGCACCGGGTGCGACGGAAGAAACCCCGGCGCTGTGGCACACCTTCGACACCGGTTCGGCGTGGGGCCACCTGGCGCTGCAAGCGAGCATCAGTGGCTGGCACACCCACGGCATGGCCGGGTTCGATCAGGATCTGACGCGCAAAGAGCTGAACATTCCTGAAGGTTACGCGCTGCATGCGGCGGTGGCCGTTGGCAAACTCGGTGACAAGGCCACGCTGGCTGAATACCTGCAGGCCCGTGAAGAGCCGAGCCCGCGCCGCCCGCTGAACGAATTGGCGGCGGAAGGTGACTTCACCTTATAAAAGCCTGCACAAAAATAAAGTGGGAGCGAGCCTGCTCGCGAAAGCGGTGTGTCAGACAACGATGATGTTGGCTGACACTCCCCCTTCGCGAGCAGGCTCGCTCCCACATTTTATTCGGCGAACACTCAATATCCGCGGTTGAAATCCACTTCCCCGCGCAACGCTTCACCCGCCTGATACGCCTTCAGGTTCTCGACAAACAGCTGCACCATCAACGCCGGTGACGTCGGTGCCGAGCTATGCCCGGTCAGCAGCAAGCCCCACGCAGTCCAGAATGGATGGCGCTGCGGCAGGGGCTCCTGACGGCAAACGTCGATCACCGCGCCTGCCAGATGGCCTTCCTTCAATGCTTCCACCAGATCGGCATCGACCACCGCGACACCGCGCCCGGCATTGATGAACAACCCGGTCGGCTTGAATTGCTTGAACAGCGCCGCGTCGTAGATATCGTGGGTGTGTTCGGTGTTCGGCAGCAGATTAACCACGTAATCCACTTCGCCCACCAGTCGCGGCAGGTCAGCCATCGAGCCGACTTCGACAAACGGCGCCTGCTCACGGGCGCTGCTGGCAATACCGTACAGCTCGATGCCGAACGGCAGCAGGAACTGCGCCACGCTCTGGCCGATGTCGCCAGTGCCGACGATCAGCACTTTGCGCCCGACCAGGCTCTGGCCGCTGCGGTTGTCCCATTTGCGTTCGACCTGGCTGACCAGTCGCGCCAGCACTTCACGCTCATGGCCGAGGATGTAGGTCAGCACGTACTCGGCCATCACCTGACCGAAAATCCCCACCGCGCGGGTCAAGCGGTAATCGCGGCGCAAGCCGTCAGCGAGCAACGGCGTGATACCGGCCCAGGTCGATTGCAGCCATTGTGGTTGATGGCCCTGACGCAACAGGGTCGCCAGCAAGTCCGGTTGTCCCAGCCACACCGGGCAATCGGCGGCCTGACGGGCCAGCTCCGCGGAGTCACCGCTGGTCAGTACTTCAAGCTCGGGTGCTGCCTGACGCAGCAGCCGGGCGTATATCGCGTGGTCGTGTTCGGCAATCAGAACGCGCATCTTCAAACCTTTCGCAAACCGTGCAGACGGCCGCCGGATTCGGCTGGCCATCGCGGTAAAAACAGTTCCAGGGTAAACCGAGACTCAGAACAGAGCCTCGCAGATCAGACCGGGTCGTTGCGTCGCAGCAACTCTTCGGGCAAGTGCTCGATGTACTCGTCCTCGGCCGGCGGCATTTGCAGGTGGTAGCCCTGCTTGTCGAGGTTTTCCAGGACCACGACGATGTCCTCGCTGGCCAGTTTGCGCTCGGGCGACAGCACCAGGTCGAAGGCATGCTTCGGCTTGCCGAACGCCAGCATCAGCGCCTCCGGCACACGCTCCAGGGCATCACTTTTGAGCACATAAAGGTACATGCCGCTGCGCTTGGAGCTTTGGTAGATGGAACAAATACGTTTCAAGGCTGTTCTCCGGCGGTGGCCAGGCTGTCGAGCAGCTTCTGACCCATGAGTTCGCGGCGCCAGCCACGCAACGACTCAGGCAATTGGTAAGGACCCTCGGGAAAGCCGCTTTTGACCAGGGCTTCGAGGGTTTTCTTGCGCAGCATCAGTTCCGGGGCAATGCCCAGACGCTCGGCCTCAGCCTGGCCCAATGCGCGCAGTTGTTTGATCAATGCTGCGGCTTCGATCGGCAATGGCTCCGGTACGGCGGGCGGCCATTGATCAGGCCCCACACTGCCAGAGCGCTTGATCAGATCAAGCAGAAATTGGCCGTCCTGACGCACGGTACGCGGGTGCATGTCTTCGATCTTGCCCAACGCCGCGAGGTTGTCCGGTTGTGTGCGGGCCAGCGGCCACAGCGAATGCTCGCGGACGATGCGGTTACGCGGCAGATCGCGGGCGCGGGCTTCCTTTTCCCGCCAGGCGCACAGCTCACGCAGAACCGCCAGTTGCGCACGGGAGAGTTTCCACGCCAGTTTGGCCTCGCGATAGACCTCGTACGGGTCGGTTTCACGGCGCAGGTTGGCGACCAGTTCAGCGCCGTCCTCCAGCACCCAGGCGAATTTGTCGTCAGACAGTTTCGGCCGCAGCTGTACGAAAACCTCCGCCAGATGCACGGCATCTTCGGCGGCGTAGCTGATTTGCGTGTCGGACAGCGGACGCTGCAACCAGTCGGAACGGGTCTCGCCCTTCGGCAGTTCGATGCCCAACACTTCCTGCACCAGCCGCGAATAGCCCATCGAGAACCCGAGGTTCAGGTAAGCGGCGGCCAGTTGCGTGTCGAACATCGGCGCCGGCAGGCTGCCGGTCAGGCGCAACAGCACTTCGAGGTCTTCACTGCAGGCGTGCAGGACTTTGAGCACCGCCGGGTTCTCCAGCAGCGCAGCCAGCGGTTGCCAGGCATTGATGGTCAGCGGATCGATCAGGTAGGCGCGTTTGCCGTCGCCCACCTGCAACAGGCCGGCAATCGGGTAGAAGGTGTCGACCCGCATGAATTCGGTGTCGAGGGCAACGAACGGCAGCTGCTGCCACTCGGCGCAAAACTGCGCGAGGCTTTCGTTGTCGCGAATCCAGTGAATATCGATGGCCACACGGCTCTCCCTTGAAGAATGGCGCGCAGTATATATCGCCACTGGCGATTTACGCGCCTGCGAAGGGCAAGAGCTGTAACGAAATGTCCTGCCCAAGGGAAAGAATAGTCTGACAGAGGATAAGGACAGCTCCGTCGCGTCAGAACGACGGAGCCGATTGGCCTCAGTCCTTGGCGAGCACGCCGTCGATCACCGCACCACGGCAACCGGCAAACATGTCCAGACCCGGCTGATAGACCTTGCTCTTGACCTCGAGCAGGCCAAGCATCGAGTGGAACAGGTTGTCCTGGCTCAGCGGTTTGTCGCGGCTCATTTGCAGGCAATGGGTGTCGACCGAATAAGCCTTCTGATAGTTATTGGAGAACCACGCCAGCATCGCTACATGCTTTTGTTGTTCAGGCGCCAGCATGTAAGGCGTGCCATGCAGGAACAAGTTGTACTCGCCCAGCGACTCGCCGTGGTCCGACAGATACAACATGGCGGTATCGACTTTGTCCTGATTGCTGCGCAATAGATCGATCAGGCTCGACAGCACATGGTCGGTATACACCAGCGTGTTGTCGTAACCGTTGACGATACTTTCACGGCTGCAATTGTTCAGCGCATTACTTTCACACACCGGGGTGAAGTGTTCGTATTCCTTCGGATAACGCTTGAAGTATTCAGGGCCGTGACTGCCCATCTGGTGCAGGACCAGCACGGTGTCCTTGTCCAGATGATCGATGAAGCTTTGCAGGCCTTGCAGGAGAATCTCGTCGCGGCACTCGCTGTTGGCACACAGCGCCGGGTCTTTCAGGTTGCTGACATCTTGCAGGGTGACTCGATCGCAAGTGCCTTTGCAGCCGGACTGGTTGTCGCGCCAGATCACGTCGATACCGGCACGCTTGAGTACATCGAGCAGACCTTCCTCATTCTTCGCCTTACTGGCGTCGTAATCCTTGCGGCCCATGTTGGAGAACATGCACGGCACCGATACCGCCGTTTCCGTCCCGCAGGAATGCACGTCAGTAAAAGCGATCAGCCCGGCTTCCTTATCAAGTGTCGGCGTGGTGTCACGGTGGTAACCGAGGATGCCGAAGTTCTCCGCCCGGGCACTTTCACCCACCACCAGCACAGTCAGGGATTTACGCGGTTGAAATTTAAAATCCGGGTTGCGCTCGGCGTCCTCGCCGATCTTGATGAAAGGCTGCCGCGCCGAGACCACTTGCTCACGTAGATAACCCGCCGAAGCGCCGATGTAATTGCTGGGCACCAGCATCAGGCGAATTTCGTGGTGATTGCGAAACAGCGAAGACAAGCCCTGATAGTTGGCCAGTGCCACCCCGCCAATCACCGCCGCCGAGGCGACACTGACTATAACTTTGCTGAACAACTCACGGTGCCAGCGACGATAGTTGACTGGAACTTTCCATAACAACCAGGATGGCAAAACACCGAGCAGCAGAATATAAGCAAACAACTTCAACGAGAGCAGATCGCGCACTTCCGTTGCATTGGTTTCGGCAAAGTTGCGAAACATGCCGGCGTCAATCATGACGCCATATTGGCCCATGAAGTAAGCCACACCGGCGCTGATCAGAAATATCAGGGTCAGCAGTGGTTTGAGCAACGGGCGGAAAGCCAGAAGCGTCAGCACGATGTTGAATGCCGCGAGGATCATCACCCCGAACGCCACGCGCATGGCGATGCCCTTGCCATCGGCGGCGGTGATCTCGAACAGGTGCTGCCAGAGGACAACATTGCAGCCGATTAAAAGAAAGGCACTGGCAATCAACGTCACCCATTCCGGGCGCACGGCTTTTAACTTCAACATAGAAGGGGCGATTCCTGAAAAGAAGAGCCTCGGCCAATGAGCGAATATTCAATTGTGAAAGTTTCATTAACTTAGGCACGACAAACTTTAAGCAGGCAACCATCAATTTTTTGTGAAAAAGACGCCAACGATTAGTTGGCTTTCGGCAATGCGATGAAACTTGCGAAGTATTTGAGAATGGTTCAGGTTCTATTCAGCAGACAATGCGCCCTCTGTAGGAGCTGCCGCAGGCTGCGATCTTTGATCTTGATCTTTAAAGCCAGATCAAAAGATCGCAGCCTCGTTGCACTCGACAGCTCCTACAGGGATCGGTATTTGATTTTTAAAAAGGGCTGTGGATTTTCTGGTTTGCCCGACACAAGCGGTTCCGCGCTTAATCATCTGCCCCGCTCAAAGGTCTGATGATGGAAAACGTCCGCGCCACCGCTCGCCCCGCTGCCTGGTTGATGCTCGCGATCATGCTCGTCGCCCTCAATCTGCGTCCGTCGATGGCGGCCGTCGGCCCGTTACTGTGGGCCATTCGCGCTGACATCCCGCTGAGTTTCAGCGTCGCGTCGCTGCTGACCATGCTGCCGGTGATGGCCATGGGGCTGGCGATGTTTTTCGGCCTTGGCATCAGTCAGCGGCTGGGCGAACAACGGACGGTGTGGCTGTCCTTGCTGATCATTGGCCTGGCGACGTTGTCACGGCTGTTTATCGAGTCGGCGCCCCTGTTAATCGTTAGCGCGGTGCTGGCCGGCCTCGGCATTGCGTTGATTCAGGCGTTGATGCCGGCGCTGATCAAATCGCGCTTCGCCGACAATGTCGCGCTGTGCATGGGTTTATATGTCACTTCGATCATGGCTGGCGCGGCTATTGCGGCCTCGTTCGCACCGCTGGTGATGGTGCAAACCGGGAGCTGGCGCAGCGGTTTGGCGATCTGGGCGATCCTCGCATTCATCGCGCTGTTGTTCTGGAGGTCGCAACGCCGCCAGCAGTCCTCCACGGTGACGGCGACAATCGGAAAAGATTCGTTCTTCAGCCATTCCCGTGCCTGGTTGCTGGCCATCTTCTTTGGCCTGGGAACAGCGTCCTACACCTGCGTGCTGGCCTGGCTCGCGCCGTATTACGTGGAAAAAGGCTGGAGCGAACAAAACGCCGGGCTGCTGTTAGGCTTTCTGACGGCCATGGAAGTGATTTCCGGTCTGGTGGTTCCTGCTATCGCCAATCGCAGCCGGGACCGGCGCGTGATTCTGATGACGTTGTTGGCGCTGATCATCGCCGGGTTTTGCGGCCTGATTGTCAGCCCGCAACAATTCAGCCTGCTGTGGCCATGCCTGTTGGGTTTGGGTATTGGCGGTTTGTTTCCGATGAGCCTGATCGTCTCGCTTGATCACCTCGACAACCCGCAACGCGCCGGTGGCCTGACCGCCTTCGTGCAAGGTATCGGCTACCTGATTGCTGGCCTCTCTCCGCTGCTGGCAGGAATGATCCGCGATCAACTCGGTAGCTTCGAATGGGCGTGGTGGTCGTTGACCGCGGTAATGGTGATGATGCTGCTGATGGTGTGGCGCTTCGATCCCCGGCATTACGCAAGGCACTTTTCCTGATCGGGCTAAAGGCCTCTGGCCATCTTTGTGCGGTTTGACACGTGACGTCGTGTTAGTAAAAGTTTCTGTCCCACAACTGACTGTGAAACGTCCTACAGGGCTTTGTCCTGGCACCATCGTTCCGTTAGGATCATTCGCACACGTTTGCGCGGATTCAGCGCAAGGAGCACAGCGGGACGGAACGGATGCTGAACAGTAACTTGCTTCGAAAGCTCGACATGCAGGATCTCATGGTGTTTATCGCTGTTTATGAGCAGAGCAGCGTCACCGATGTGTCGGAAACCCTGTTCGTCAGCCAGTCCACGGTCAGTTACTGTTTGAAAAAACTGCGCACCAGTTTCGAAGACGAACTGTTTATCAACACCCGCACCGGCATGCGTCCGACCTACAAGGCCAGCACCATGTACGGCCATGTGCAGAAGATCCTCGAAAGCATCAACCTCTGCCACGCCGGTGCCCCCACGTTCGACCCGACCCGACAAGCCGTCACCTTCAACATCTGCGCCCCGGAATACTTCGAGCAACTGATCCTGCCGCGTCTGTTGAAGCGTTTCGACTTCGACGATTTGCCGGTGATGGTCAACATGCACAAGTTCGAGACCGACGTCCCGGCGGATGAGCTGCGCGACGGCAGCCTCGATCTGGTGATCAGCTTCGGCCCCAACTTCCACCGTCATCACGCTGACCTGAAATCACAAATGCTGCTGGAGGACGATCTGGTCTGCGTCTTCGACAAACGTGCCACGCCACTGGAGCCGCGCCTGAGCCTGCAAGCCTTTACCGAACGCCGGCATGTGTTCCCGACGCCGTGGACGTCGACCACCAACATGGTCGATGGCTGGCTGGCGCGGCAGGCGCAGAAGCGTCAGATCGTCGCGCGCTCGAACAGCTACAGCGCGGCATTGAAAATGATCACGGGGACCGACTTCATCCTCACCCTGCCCCGCCGCATCCAGCGCTTGCTGACCAACGAGGCCGTGTTCAATCACTGCGAGGCGCCAAACGGCCTGCCGGGCTTCACCCTCGACATGCAGTGGAGCCAGAGCGTTGATCAGGACAGCGCCAACCTCTGGTTGCGCGAGCAGGTGGTCAAGGTGTGCGGCGAACTCGAAGCAGCCTGATTCCTACACGCCAATGGCGGTTTTGCTGTAGGACTCACGGTCCATGTCGACCAGTTCGACACACAACTGCACCTCGACACCGGCCGGCCATTCGCACAGGTCCTGCAAGACTGCCAACAGGCTTTCTGACAACTGCTTCTTGATCTGCGGTGAACGCCCGCTGAGCAGCGCCAGCTTCACATAGACGAAGGCGCGCTCGGCCATCGCGGTACCGACCTTGAAGGTCTCGACTTTCACCGCACGGCTCTTGATATCGAACTCCGCCGCGAACTGACCGGAGCCCACCAAGGTGTTGTTGAACCGCATCAACGCGACGTCGGCGTTCAACTGCGGCAGGTTGGCGGTGTATTCCATGTGCAGGTGTGGCATTGCAGGTCCCCGGTGGTTGGCAGAAAGGTCGTACGTATAGCACATGCAGCTCATCACTAATCCCTGTAGGAGCTGTCGAGTGAAACGAGGCTGCGATCTTTTGATCTTGAGATTTGAAGATCAAAAGATCGCCGCGTGCCGCAGCTCCTGCAGGGGAGTGTTGTAGCTCAGGATGGCGTCAGTGGCCGTTCGCTCATGAACTGCTCCAGCCTGGAACGCAACCAGCGCTCCGCCGGATCGCTGTCCACATGACTGAGCCAGACCATCGACAGGTCCAGCGTCGGCGTCTTGAACGGAAACGGTTCCTTGAACAGTAACCCGGAGGCCGCCATGGCGGCGGCGGTGTAATCCGGCAGACTGGCGATCAGGTCGGTGCCGGCCAGCAGTGCCGGCAATGCGCTGTATTGCGGCACCGACAGCACCACCTGACGGGTACGACCCAGCTCTGCCAGCCACTCATCCGCAAACCCACTGACGTTGGCCGTGTGCGAAACCAGTACGTGGGGGCGCGCGCAATATTCATCCAGCGTCAGCGGTGTATCGCTGGCGTCGGCGCGCAGGATGCTGGGCTGGATGTGCCGCAGCAGTTTGCGCTTGGCATTGGCCGGCAAGCCACGGGTCTGGCTGATGCCAACCGTGATATCACCCGCCGCGAGCAGATCGGGAATACGCCAGTAATCGACGTGTTGCACCACGAACACCACGTTCGGCGCTTCCTGACGCAGCACACGCAACAGCGGCGGCAGCAGGCCGAACTCGACGTCATCGGACAGACCGATGCGAAACGTCATGGTGCTCACGGCCGGGTCGAAATCACGGGTCAGGCTCAGTGCAACCGACAGTGAATCCAGCGCAGGCTTGAGATGGCGGAAAATATCCTCGGCACGAGCCGTCGGTTCCATGCGGTGGCCGACGCGGATAAACAGTGGATCGTTAAGCATGGTGCGCAAGCGATTGAGCGCCGAGCTGATAGTCGGCTGGCCGAGAAACAACTTCTCGGCCGCCCGGGTCACGTTGCGTTCGAGCATCAAGGTCTCGAACACCACCATCAGGTTGATGTCGGCCTTGCGAAGTTCATTGCGGTTCATCCATTGCCCCCTGCCCCCCGGAATACCGGCAGTGTAGAAAGGCTGAGGCCCCGCCGTCCATCGCCACGCTGCGTCAGTTCACCGTCAGGCGCTTCAAGCCCAGTCCCATGATTCGCGAATCGTCATTGATGCCCAATTGTTCAGGGCTGACGGCGTCGGGCAATTGCAGCTCGATCGTCAGGCGATCATTGTCAGCCAGATGCTGACGGATCGCAGGACTGATCGGGATCTCCAGATGATTATCCTCAAGTTGTACCAGCCGCGTGCTCAGCACCTGCTCGCCATTCAAACTGACAATCACTCGCTGCGCCGGGTGTTGCGGCAAAACGAATGCCATGACCTCCAGCGCAATCGAGCGCGCCTCGGGTGTCACCCGCAAGTCGAGCTGCGCCTGCAGCCCCGTCGACCATGTTCCCCAGTTTTCCGGGATCGACCAACCACTGGTCAACTGCCGGGCGGCGTAGTTGAAGATCAGCGCCTGACCGGGACGCATCAACGCCAGCGATGACATCTGCCGCCCTTCATCCGGCATGCTCAGGCACCGCGAGCAACGCTTCCAGCCCGGCGCCAGCACCACCAGACCATCCACTCTGGTCAGCAGATCCGTTTCACTGTTGATGCTTTTGGCGGCATCGGCCAGTACGGAATCGTCGAGGATGTACAACGAGTCGGCATCGTATTGACCCGACTCAAGCATGCGCTGCGTTTTCTGCCGAGCCTGATCCAGTGCTTTGGCACTCATGCGTCCCAGATAAACAGCGTCGGTTTTCAGGCCATGGGTCGCGGCGAAACCGGCAATCACCTGCCAGCGTTCGGACTGATTCTGCGGCATCAGACTGCGCACCTTCGAGTAATGCGCCGCTGCACTCGCCCAGAACGGATCGCGCATCGGCGTTGGCCATTCTGCGGAGGGCGTGATCATCTTGCTGTTGCGCAAGCCCATCCAGCCGTTGCGCGTGTCGATGACCTGTATCGTCAACGCCACCGCGAGCAGCGCGACGACGATGCGGGGCCGATAACCGCGCACCAGCAGGAAGATCACCATCAGGACGAGCGCGTACAACACCGGCCAGAACATCCGCCCCGAGGCGCGAAAAATATTGGCCAGTTTGAGGGCGATTTTCGGCAGCGGATAACTGAACGTGTGCGCGCCGACACCGATCTGGTTCGATAGCGCGAACAGCCACAAACCGATCAGCGCCAGCAACAGCCAAGGACGAACGCGAAGCTCATCCTTCAGCGGCTGGCGATTTCTCAGAAAGGCAATCAGCGCCAACGGCACCAGCAACAGCACGCCGAGGCCCAGGTAGTTGAAGCCTTCGTAATCGCCGCTGGCTTTCGGCAGATCCGGCAAAATGAACGACCAGCCCGCCGGGTCGATGGGCGACAGCAGGTTCATCCGGTACAAACCGAAACCGCCGGACTGCGCGCCGTCGGCAATCGCGAAGTAACCGGCCTGCCAGCAACACACACTCACCACGGCAAACAGCAACAGGCCTTCCAGCAGCCCCTGACGCCGAGTCAATTGTTGGCTGAAGGTCTTGCCAAGCAGATCCGCCACCCAGATCAACGCCACCATCGCCAGCAGGTACGCATGCACCATCGCCGTCACCGCCAGCAGCGCGCCCCAGGCCAGACGACGTCGAGACAGGTTCGGCAACAACGCCAGGTACAGCGCTGCCAGAATCAGAAAATGCCCGGACAGGGAAAGGTGTCCGCCCATGCGCAGGAACATCGGCGGTGAAACCACCAGCAAACCGGTGCCCAGCAAGCGAATCAGCGGATTGCCCGTCATCAACCCCAGCAGTTTCCAGGCGAACCAGGCTTGCAGCACAAAACACGCCAGTAGCCACAGACCGAAATACTGGAAGGTCGCCGGCAACCAGGCATTGAACGGTTTGAACAGCAGCGCCAGCAGCGGATTGGAGTCGGAAAAAATGATCGAACTGCCCAGTTCCAGACCATAGGACGGGTTGAGTCCGAGCGGAAAGGTCCAGGGTGAATGGCGAAAATACTCCCAGCCCAGATAATGCGTCGCCGGATCGCCCTGCTCCAGCCAGGCAATGTTTTGCGGATCCAGCGCTTGCGGCCCGATCACACAGAAAAATGCCAGCACGCCGAGCAGTAAAGGCAACAGGCCCAGCGCCGGATGGTTTCCTGAAGCCTTCATCGATACGTCCAGAAGTTGTGCAAGACAAAGGTGAACGCGGGAATCGTCAGTGCTACTGCAACGATGCCCAGTAGATAGTGCAGCCCGGCAGCCTGCGCGGCCCAGGCAACGAACATCGCGAGGAAAAAGCCGCCCATGGACACCAACAGAAAACGCACCAGGGTTCGTCCGTGCAAGCGGGCAGAAAAACTCCAGGTGGTGTTGATTACATAGGAAACCACCGTCGCCACGGCAAACGCCACGCCATTGGCCAGTGGCGGTTGCGCAGCAATGAAATTGATGAACAACACCGCCACCAGCGCATGCAGCGCAGTGACGAACAATCCGGTCACGGCAAAGCGCAAACCCCGCTGAATCAATGCGTTTTTTTGCGTCGAGGTCACGGTTTGCGCGCCAGCACGAACACACTCAACCCGGCCAGACGGTTCATGCTCATCAACGGCAGTTCGAGGCGGCATAAAGTCTTGAGGACGCCGTTCACCAGCGGATGATGACGCTTGAGCTGCGAGCGCGGCGCCTGGGCTTGCGCGCCCTGCGGCAGCAGGCGCAACGCCGCCGCGATCGGAAACACCGCGCCGAAATAATAGGCTCCGCGCTGCACCGTCAGACCGGCATCCCGCGCCAGGGTTTCGAACTGCGCCAGGGTGTAGCGGCGCTTGTGCTCAAGAAAGTCATCGTGGCCACTCCACAAGAACTGGAATGCCGGCACCGTCATCAGAAACCGGCTGCCCGATGGCACTTTGTCGACATACATCTTGAGCAGGCCGAGGTCATCATCGACATGCTCCAGCACGTCCATCAACAGCACCAGATCGGCCTCGATGCTTTCAATCCCGCGCCGGTAGTGCACCGGTTTGCCGGCGGTGGTTGCACTGGAGTCGGCCGGATAGCTGATATCCACGCACCACGCTTCGCGGGCATCGGTATGCGTCAGCAAGTGGTGGGAGAAAAACCCTGAACCGGCGCCGACATCGAGGATTCGGCTGATGGGCGCATCCCCCAGCATACGCTTTGTGGCCGCAGCCTTTGAACGGTAATACCAATGCTCGTTGATGCTGTCGCCGAGGATGTCGGTTTCCTTGAGATCCATGTGTCAGTCCTTGGGGTCATAGACGCGACGCACCAGAAAAACCGGTCGGCGTTTGGATTCGATATACGTGCGGCCCAGGTACTCACCGAGCACCCCGATGCCAATCAATTGCAGTCCACCGAGAAAGGTCACGGCCACCATCAGCGAGGCATAACCGGGCATGTCGATACCGTGAATCAGCGTGCGTAGGACAATGAATATGGCGAAGGCAAATGACACCAATGACACCAACGCGCCGACATACGTCCAGATCCGCAACGGTTCAGTGCTGAAACTGGTGATGCCTTCCAGCGCGAAGTTCCACAGGCGCCAGCCATTGAACTTGCTCTGCCCCGCGACGCGCTCCGGGCGCTCGTAATCGACGTGGGTGGTGCGAAAGCCGACCCAGGCGAACAGGCCTTTCATGAAGCGCCGGGACTCCGGCAGGGTCAGCAAGGCATCAACCACGCAACGATCCATCAGACGAAAATCGCCGACATTCTCGGGCAAAGGCTGTTCAGCGATCTTGTTGTGCAGGCGATAGAACCAGTGCGCCGATGTCTGTTTGGCCCAGGTATCGCTGCGACGGCTGATGCGGTGACCGAGCACCACTTCAAAGCCTTCTCGCCAGCGCTCGATCATCTGCACAATGACCTCGGGCGGGTCCTGTAGATCAGCGTCGATCGGCACCACGATCTGCCCGGTCGCAATCTGCAAACCGGCGGACAATGCTGCTTCCTTGCCGAAGTTGCGGCTCAGGTCGACGATACGCAGGCGCGCATCATGCCGCTGCTGTTCGAGCAGACGTTCGAGCGTGGCATCGGTGCTGCCGTCGTTGACGAATACCAGCTCAAGATCGATCAACGCTTGCGCCTGAAAGACCTCATTGATGCGCCGCAGAAACGTGTCGAGACTGTCCTCCTCGTTAAAAACGGGGACCACCAGCGATAACGTCACCTGCCCGGCCTGTTGCGTTCCGTGCTCAGTCAAAGGAGTGCTCTTCTTATAGTGATTGTCGGTCGTCGAACGATATTCGACGCCATGAGCCGTCCCGTATTAAGCAGTAGCGTCGGCGGCGTTGCAAGGGTCTAACGGCGTCATATTGGCCAATCCGCAGGCCTATTGCTGCGCTCTAGCTCGCGGCCTTCAGAAACATCCGCGAACGATTGGAAACAAATGTCCGATGGCCAAAAAAACCGTCTGCGCTAGGCTTGCGACCATGCGCCACACAGGCTGTCGCACTAACGAATCGCATGGAGCGAAGTGAATGTATTTCGAGATTTACAGGCAATCCAGAGGCACCCCGAGCACCGGCAAAGGACAATGGCGCTGGAGATTGCGGGCGGGTAACCACGAGACCATCGCCAGTGGCGAGTCGTATGTGAACAAGGCGGATTGTCTGCACGTGATCGGGTTGATCAAGGCTGTTCATGGGGAGACGCCGGTCAAGGAGATTTAGCCGCTCGGCAAGACAGTGCGGAAATGGAAAAGCCCCACAGTTTCAAGGCTGTGAGGCTTTTTTTCGGGCCGGTATCAAAAGACCAGAAAGCGCGCAGGCTTCTTGTTCAGTCCGCCAGCCAGGCGTTTCGCCACGCCAACAGATGTTCGTCCTTGAGCATCCAGTTCTCAAGCACAACGCTGCGCAGAGCCTCTCCAGCTTTGGCGCTGGCATCGGGTTCAGCAAGGTGTTCGCGTATGGCAGCAATCCAGTCTTGCGATCTGTTCCTGACCCTCGTCACCGGGAAATCACCACGATAACAAGGGATGTCCGAGCAGATCACGGGGAAACCACAGGCGCCATATTCCAACAAGCGCAGATTGCTTTTGCAGGCGTTGAAAAAGTTGTCTTTCAGAGGTGCCAAAGCCAGGTCCAGGTTCAGGCTGGCCAGTCTTTGCGGGTATTTTTCGATACTCACCCCCCTATGGAACTCATGAACATGGGGACGCAGTGCCGGTGGGCACATCCCCATGAACACCCATTCAACTTCCCCTGCCAGCGCACGAACCACTTCGGCAATGACTTGCAGGTCGGCGCTGTGACTCGAGCCGCCGGCCCAGCCGACTCGAGGCTTGCGGCCCTGCTGGCGATGGCTGGTCAGGCCGCTCCACCAATGGCTCGGCAGACGGTTTTCCACGACCCGAATGTCGGCGTTGAACCCCTTGAGCGCATTGGCCAGCGGCTCGGTCGATACCACCAACCGGTCGCACAGCCCTGCGGCTTTCTTCAAGCGTTTGGTGATGTCTTTGGGCAGCAATTCGTGGCTCAAATTGCCAGCAGGCACGTCAAGGATATAGTCATCCAGCTCGTAGACCTTGAAGGCCCTGGAAAACGCCTTGGTGGCCTGCATGTATTCCAGATGCGGCGTGGTGTGTTGCCCCTGGAAAATGATCGAGTCCGGCGCCATGCGCTCCAGTGCTGTCGGTTGAAGTCCCTCGTCGCTCACCGCGCCGCCGATCAACTGTGCGGCTTTCAGGGCCGCGAAAGGCTGACGCACGCGGTAATGTCCGCTGCCGAAAGAGTCGAGGGGGTGGCACAACACGTGAGGCAACTCACGACTGGCAAACGGGTGCCAGTCAGTATCGGTGCGGTATTTGGAGGAGAAACCACTGCCCTCCAGGGTCAGGTTGCGGTTATAGGCCGGATCATTGGCGATCTGTGCAAGCCAACGCTGGTACATCATCGACTGTTCGCGCTGGAAGCGTTTGCGCTTGGCTTCCTCCTTGGTGGTGTCGACGTTGTTCTGGCTCACGCTGGCTTCGTGAACGAGCACCGCGTATGGCGTCCAGACAATCAACCGCCCAGCCTGGCCGACTTTCAGGCACAGATCCACATCGTTAAAGGAAACGGCCAGGCCGACCTCGTCCATTCCACACACTTGCTGGTACAGCTCGGTGCTGATCATCAGGCAGGCGGCGGTGACCGCGCTGTAGTTCTGATCAAGATGCAAGCGGTGAAGGTAGCCGTTGGACTGCATTGAATCACCGATAAACGGGTGGTCTGCAACCCCACGCAACCCGAGTACCACGCCAGCATGCTGAACCGTCCCGTCGAGGAATAACAGTTTGGCGCCCACTATTCCCACTTCTGGCCGCTGGGCGTGATGGAGCATCGCACCAAGCCAGTCGCCATCAATGACTACCGTGTCATTGTTGAGCAGCACCAGGTAATCGCCACGGGCATGGCTGGCGGCAAAATTATTGATCGCCGAATAGTTGAACGGGTGCGGATAACGCAGGATGCGCACTTTGGGATTGTTCAACTGCTCCATGCCGTTGAACCAGTCCCGTGCTTCGACGGTTTCGCTGTTGTTGTCGACGATGATCAGTTCGTAATTCGTATAGCTGGTTTTCTCCATGACGCTTTCGATGCAGCGCAGCAGCATCGGCAGGCAGTCCTTGGTGGGAATAAGGATAGAGACCAGCGGCTGTTCCGCATGTTGGTAGACCACGCGGTTAGCCATTGGCAAAGGTCCGGGCTGCAGCTCATGCGCCACGCCCAGGCGCTGCAAGTGCGCGCCGACGATAGCCGCCGAATTCGCGATGACCTGGGGTTCACCGAGCCACTGGGGGAAATTGATTGCCTGGTGCACCAGCACATCCGCGAGGTGCCCGACAGTACCCAGACCGTGAGTTTCAATCAGCCGAAAAAGCAAATCATGAGGCGCCAGTTCGCTGAAGGCGGGATCAAAGCCGTCGGCAGATAACGCGGCGTCGCGACTGAAAGCCAGTGCGCGGCCGACATAGGGATAACTGCGCAACATATCCAGATTCAAATCCGGCTTGAATACCGGACTCTGACAGCCTTCAGCAGTCAGTGAGTCTTCATCGCTGTAGCAGGCGCTGACACCGGGATTGAGGGCGATGCCTTCGGCGAGCAAAAGCAGTGCGTGGGGATCCAGTTCGTCTCCGCCACGCAACAGGTACCACCAGTCAACGTCGATCTCCTGCAACAGTTCATTAAGCTGGCTCGGCCAGGATTCGGCCAACGGCAGCCAGACCAGATTATCGGCCGGCGTCACGCCTACAGGTTCAGCATTGGAGAGCACCACGATGGCCGCCGCCCGATAAAGCTGGCGGTCGATGCTTTCCAGGCTGGAACGCAACAGTCCGATATCCCCCGTAGTATCGGTCAACACCAACAACACATCCGGTTGCCGCGGCCAGCTCGCCAGTCGCGCGGGTAGACCCTCGACCTCGACGGCGGCCAGTTGCCGGCTCGCAAGCCAGCGGTGGTAAAGGTCGATATTGCGCTGCTGGCGACCAACATTCGCCAGAACGCCGAAAAAACGCTCTAAGGTGTGGGCCAGGGTGCCGTCGAGCTGGCCATTTTCAGCTTCGAAATCGCTACCCGCGAGTTGCATCCGTTCCAGAGGCGCAAACACTTCAATGCGCGCAAAGAACATGGTGCCGGCAAAATAATCCGCGTCGTTGATGCCTTGCGGATCAATGCCGCCACGCTCGGCCAGGGTGACAAGCAACGCGCGATTGCTTTCGCTGAGGAATCGGGTGACGGGCACCAGGTATCGCTGAGGCCCCAGCATCGGCACATGCACCGGATCGGCAAGGTGTTCCAGCGCTCGACTGAAGCGTACCGGGCCCAGCAGATCATCGAATAGTTCAACGCCCCAATCGATCTCCCCGCCCAAGTGCAGCGAACGCTTGGTGTGCAGCTTGACCAGCATGCGGATGTTATCGGCACGCAAGAGCGGCAGCATCCGCAGAAACGGCAAAACGTCCCTGCCGTGATTCGGCACCCGGTATAGCGAATAACTCAATCCACTGGCCGTCAGCTGAGTACGGATCTCATCTTCACGTCCGGCTACGCAGGTTACGTAGAGATGCAGACGTTCGGACAGTTTAATCAAACGGCCCAGAATATCTTTCAGCACTTCGGGGTAATACGCATGGATAACCACGCCGACTGGCGGCTCGCCATCCTCGAACGCTGGCGGCTGCGCAACCAGCACTTCGCACTCTTCGACGCGGGGAGCAGCGCTGCCGCCTGACTTGACGGACTGACGTTCAGAAACGCGGTGAGCACCTTGGGCTGATGGTGGAATTTTCATATTCAAACCAATTCAAATAGGGAGCGAGGCTGGAACTCGCTGGATGCGCCTTTCACGGCCGAGGCGAGCAAGTATCCACTTTAGTGAAAGCGCTGGCCTCATGGCTGGGCAGAGGATAAACGACGACAGGTGTGATTTGGCGGCTGATCGCTGGCCAATAAAGACAGCCCCCTACTCTGAGAACGCGACTTTAAAGGGGTCGGTGAGTCCTGTGAGCATTGTGTCTCTAATGTCGGCCGAGGCTGTGTTTACTTAAATTGCCTCTCTGCCGATGAGCTCACCGCGCAAGACGCGCTTCAGCGCTATCGCCACGAATACTGGATTCGCAGAAACGAAAAAGCCCCGTAGATTTTCATCTACGGGGCTTTTTCCATGTTATGGCGGAGAGATAGGGATTCGAACCCTAGGTACCGGTGAAGGTACAACGGATTTCGAATCCGTCCCATTCGGCCACTCTGGCATCTCTCCAACGGCGCGCATCATAACAACACTTTTACCGAAAGCAAACCCTCTTTCGAAAATTTCTTCGTGCTATCAGATGCTTGCGTCGATTAAAGCGGTACGCCCAGACGATTGGCGACTTCTTCGTAGGCTTCGATGACGTCACCGAGGCCCTGACGGAAGCGGTCCTTGTCCATCTTCTTCTTGGTGTCCTTGTCCCACAGACGGCAGCCGTCCGGGCTGAACTCGTCACCGAGGACGATGGAGCCGTCGCTGAACACGCCAAATTCGAGCTTGAAGTCGACCAGCAGCAGGCCGGCGTCGTCGAACAGTTTGGTCAGCACTTCGTTGACCTTGAGCGACAATTCTTTCATGCGAGCCAGTTGTTCGGCGGTGCCCCAACCGAATGCCACGACGTGGGATTCGTTGATGAACGGGTCGCCCTTGGCGTCGTCCTTCAGGAACAGCTCGAAGGTGTAAGGATTGAGCTTCAGGCCTTCCTCGACGCCCAGACGCTTGACCAGGCTGCCGGCGGCGTAGTTACGCACGACGCACTCGACCGGGATCATGTCGAGTTTCTTCACCAGGCACTCGTTGTCGCCCAGCAGCTTGTCGAATTGGGTCGGTACGCCGGCCGCTTCGAGTTTCTGCATGATGAAGGCGTTGAACTTGTTGTTGACCATGCCTTTGCGGTCGAGCTGCTCGATGCGCTTGCCGTCGAACGCCGAGGTGTCGTTGCGAAACAGCAGGATCAAGCGGTCAGCGTCGTCGGTCTTGTAAACCGATTTGGCTTTGCCGCGGTAGAGTTCTTCACGTTTTTCCATGATGGGCTCCGCTTGCTAAGTAGGTGGGCTAGGCGATGTGGCGCCAGTCGAGCCCTGAATCTTGATCGGCCAGTTGCAGCCAGTCCGGGTCGCACCCGAGGGTGTCGACAAAACATTGCCGGGCCAGCTGCGGCATGTTGTTCTTGCTGCTCAGATGGGCCAGGACCAGGTGTTGCAAGCCCTGCCAGCCCAACTCGGACACCAGGAATGCCGCCTGATGGTTGTTCAAATGTCCCAGCTCGCCGCCCACCCGTTGCTTGAGAAAGTACGGGTAATGACCACGGGCCAGCATGTCGCGGCAATGGTTGGACTCGATCATCAACGCATCGAGGTCCCGATAACCGTCCAGCACCCGCTCGCAGTAGGAACCCAGGTCGGTCAGCAGGCCGAAGCGCCGCTGCTCGTGATCACTGAAGACATACTGTGTCGGTTCCTGCGCATCATGAGCCACGGCAATGACCCCGATGTTCAGTGCTCCGATCTGCAGTTGCTCGCCGCCGGCCAGAAAGCCTGCGGGTTCAATCGGTTTGCGCATCCCGCGCAGTGTGCCGCGACTGAGGTAGACCGGTAGATTGTAGCGCCGAGACAGTAAACCCACGCCATGCACGTGGTCGGCATGTTCGTGGGTTACGAGTATCGCGCTCAGTTGCGCCGGGTTCACACCCAGGCGCAACAGGCGTTTTTCGGTTTCCCGCAGGGAAAAACCACAATCCACCAGCACATACGTATCAGCACTGGCGATCAGCGTGCCGTTCCCTTGGCTACCGCTGCCGAGAACGGCAAAACGCATGGTTGATCAGCCCAGGTTGTCCTGAATCACGCTCAACACTTTGCGTGCCACTTCAGCCGGCGCGACGGTGTTGATGTTTTTCTCGACGGTTACCTGAATGTTCTCGCCAACCTTGCTCAGGCGAACCTGATAACGCTCGGCACGGGCTTCAACTTCTTCCTTGCTTGGCGCACTGCCGAACAGGCTGCTGAAGAAACCAGGCTTGTCGTCTTTCTTCTCGGCTTTTTCAGCCAGGTTGATGTAGTACAGGCCCAGGCTGCGGTTGATGTCTTCAACGCGCCATTCGCCTTGTTCCAGTGCGCGGCCAACGCTCGACCAGGCGCGGTCCAGATCGGTACCGACGTTCAACACCGGGTTGCCGCTGCCGTCTTCACTGAGGCTGACACGGCTCGGGGTATCGAAATCACGCGAGGCCAGCATCGACACCGAACCGCCCTTCTCGGAGATCCGGCTCATGCTCGCGAGCATGTCGTCGACCAGCGCCGCGTCCAGGCCAGTGTTGACCGAACGGTTGGTGAAAGCGACGTCGGCAGTGCTGCCGGCAGGACGCTCGGCGCTGACCACGTAAATTTCACTGGTGTTGCGCTGCACGCCCGGCTCGATACGCACACGCACACGGGTTTCGCTGTCGCTGGCGATACCGGCTGCGCTCAGGCGCTTGGCCATGGCCGCAGACAGTTCGTCGGAATGCTGCCAGGTGGTGGTGAACTCACCGGTCTGCGGGCGCTGTTCATCCAGGCGGAAACCGTTGTCCTGGAAGAATTGCACAGCCACTGGCCAGACTTCGGCCGGCGGATGCTGAGCCACGACCCAACGCGAATCACCGCTCTTCTGCAGCGAATAATCGCTGGCATCGGCAACGGCCGAAAGCGGCTGAGGACGCGGCACAATGTATTCGCCCTTGGCGGTGTCATCAGCGACGTTACGCGGGATCGGCAACAGCGGATCCAGACGCTTGGAGGTGCTGACATCCGGTGGCAGTTGCATCGGTGCAGTCTGTTGCGCTTCCAGGTAATCGCTACCACGGTCACGGAAATAACCTTCCGGGCCCCAGACCCATCCGCAGCCGCTGGTGCTGGAGATAATCAAGGCAAGTGCGGAAAGTCCGGCCATTCGCTTCATGCGTTGTACTTCCTCAATTAAACCAGGACGCTGCACTGGCGCAGGGCCGAGCGGAGCGTTTCGTGACAAGGTGTGCTCAGCCAGGTCAGTGGCAGGCGGATGCCTTCGTGCATCAGGCCCATTTCTACCAAAGCCCACTTCACCGGAATCGGGTTGGCTTCAATGAACAGGTCTTTGTGCAGCGGCATCAGTTTTTCGTTGATGGCCCGTGCGGTGTCGGCGTCGCCCTTGAGCGCAGCCTCGCACAGGTCGGCCATTTCGCGCGGAGCGACGTTGGCGGTTACCGAGATGTTGCCTTTGCCGCCCAGCAGGATCAGCTCAACGGCGGTCGGATCATCGCCAGACAGCACGATGAAGTCCTTGCTCACACCATCGATGATCGCTTTGGCGCGTTTCAGGTCGCCGGTGGCTTCCTTGATACCGATGATGTTCGGCACGGTGGACAGGCGAATCACGGTCTCGGCCTGCATGTCGCAAGACGTGCGGCCAGGAACGTTGTAGAGAATCTGCGGAATGTCGACCGCTTCAGCGATGTGCTTGAAGTGCTGGTACAGACCTTCCTGAGTCGGCTTGTTGTAATACGGAACCACCAGCAGGCAGGCATCGGCACCGGCTTCCTTGGCATTGCGGGTCAGCTCGACAGCTTCGCGTGTCGAGTTGGCGCCAGTGCCGGCGATGACCGGAATGCGTCCGGCAACCTGTTTGACCACGGCTTTGATGACGGCGATATGTTCTTCTACATCAAGGGTTGCCGATTCGCCGGTAGTACCGACCGCGACAATGGCATGGGTGCCGTTCTTGAGATGGAAGTCCACGAGTTTGCTGAGGCTGTCCCAGTCAAGACGCCCTTGTGCATCCATGGGAGTGACCAGTGCCACCATACTGCCCGCAATCATGAAACCGCTCCTGCCGGAAAAAGAGAGCGGTAATGGTACTGGCGCCAAGATGCTTGCACAAGCGAAGTACTGCGCTGCCGCCATTCCCCTTGGCGCCGCTTTTCGCTACCCTTCAGACTTTGATCGGTACTGATCAGCTTGTACGCCGGGTTCCAGCCTCCCTTTACGGCCTCCCAGACCCCGTTCCTGCGTCGCATCGACGCGCTCCCGCCATAGTGGAGCGAGCCGCGAGCGCTTGCCGGGCCTCTTTGTACGGACAGCCAGAACAGGCACTCCCCGGTGGCCAACGCCCGTAAACCTACCGACCGCTCATCGCTTTAGGAATGCTGCATGTCCACCCCCACAGTTCGCGAACAATTCCTTGTCATCAGTGCCCTCGGCGCCAACCCCATGGAGCTGACCAACGTCCTGTGCCGCGCCAGCCATGAAAATCGCTGCGCCGTGGTTACTTCGCGCCTGACCCGCCACGGCGAGTGCAGCGCTTTGGTCCTCGAGGTCTCCGGCAGCTGGGACGCCCTCGCCCGCCTGGAAGGCAGTCTGCCGGGCCTGGCCAAGAAACACGCTTTCACCGCCAACGTGGTGCGCAGCGCGCCGCTGGAAAATCGTCCGCAGGCCCTGCCGTATGTGGCGTATGTCAGCTCGGCGTATCGCCCGGACATCATCAATGAGCTGTGCCAGTTCTTCATGGATCACAACGTCGAACTGGAAAACCTGACCTGCGACACGTACCAGGCGCCGCAGACCGGTGGCACCATGCTCAACGCCACGTTTACCGTGACCCTGCCAGCCGGCACCCAGATCAGTTGGCTGCGCGACCAGTTCCTCGACTTCTCCGACGCGATGAACCTGGACGCACTGATCGAGCCTTGGCGCCCACAGAACCCAATGTAAGGAAGCTTTCATGGCCGTTGTCATCGACCAACCGGTTGCCGATTTCGAAGCACCTGCCACCAGCGGGCAGACTGTCAGCCTGTCCGCCCTCAAGGGCAAACAAGTGGTGATCTATTTCTACCCTAAGGACAGCACCCCGGGTTGCACCACTGAAGGTCAGGGCTTTCGTGATCAGTACGGCGCATTCAAGGCCGCCAATACCGAGATTTTCGGTATCTCCCGCGACAGCCTGAAGTCCCACGAGAACTTCAAGTGCAAGCAGGAGTTTCCGTTCGAGCTGATCAGCGACAAGGACGAGGCCGTTTGCCAACTGTTCGACGTGATCAAGTTGAAGAAGCTCTACGGCAAGGAATACCTGGGCGTTGATCGCAGCACATTCCTGATTGATAAGGACGGTGTGCTGCGTCAGGAATGGCGCGGCGTGAAAGTGCCGGGGCATGTGGATGCGGTTCTGGCAGCCGCTCAGGATCTGAATAAAGCCTGATGTTTCGCTGACGCCATCGCTGGCAAGCCAGCTCCCACAGGTTTTGTGTGCACCGAAAACCCTGTTGGGAACTGGCTTGCCAGCGATGAGGCCCTGAGCCACAACGAATAATGCTGATCAGTCACTAAAGCAGCGGCGAAACTTCGGGCTCCTTGCGCGGCCACGCATCGAGCACAGCCTTGAACAGCGTCGCCAACGGGATCGCAAAGAACACGCCCCAGAATCCCCACAACCCGCCAAACAACAGCACCGCGCAGATGATTGCCACCGGGTGCAGATTGACCGCCTCCGAGAACAGCAGCGGCACCAGCACGTTGCCATCCAGTGTCTGAATGATCCCGTACACCGCCATCAGATAGATGAACTGGTCGCTCCAGCCCCACTGGAACAGCGCAATCAGCGTCACCGGCACGGTCACCACCACCGCGCCCACATACGGCACCACCACCGATATACCGACCAGCAATGCCAGCAGCGCCGCATAGTTGAGTCCGAGGGTGACAAACGCGATGTAGGTCACGCCGCCGCAAATCACGATTTCAATGACCTTGCCGCGGATGTAGTTGGCGATCTGCCGGTTCATCTCCTGCGCAACCCGAGTGATCAGCGCGCGCTCACGCGGCAGGTAGCCACGCACCCATTCGCCGATCATGACCCGGTCCTTGAGAAAGAAGAACACCAGAATCGGCACCAGCACCAGATAGATCATGATGTTCACCAGCAGCGGCAGACTCGACAGCGAGAATGTCAGCGCCCACTGGCCGAACTTGCCGATCTCGCCACGCGCCGCTTCGATCGCCTGCAACACTTGCTCATCGGATACCAGGTGCGGATAGCGCTCCGGTAACAGCAACAGCAGCGACTGCCATTTGGCGAGCATGCCTGGCAGCTCGTTGAACAGCGTGATCAACTGATGCCAGAGCAACGGCAGCACCACGACGATAAAAAGCAGCAGCACGCCCATGAACAGCGCGAACACCAACCCTACCGCCACGCCACCCGGCACGCGCATACGTTCCAGCGTGACCACCAGGCCCTGCATCAGATACGCCAGCACCATCCCCGCCAACACCGGCGCGAGCATGCCGCCGAGCGTTAGCACGGCCGTGAAAGCGAGAAACAGCAGCACCGCCAGCACCACCGCTTCTTCGTCGGAGAAGTAGCGCTGAATCCAGTCGCGTAACACTTTGAACATCAATAATCCTTAGATTTAACGCTGTCGGTTTCAGGCCTTTTTCAACCAGTAACGGTAGACGCCTGCTTCGTCTTCTTCGCGCAGCAGCGTATGACCGGCCAACTTGGCAAAGGTGCGGAAGTCGCGCTGTGAGCCCGCGTCGGTCGCGATGACCTTGAGGACTGCGCCACTCTGGAGCTTGTTGAGTTCCATTTTTGCCTTGAGCAACGGCAACGGACAATTCAGGCCACTGGCGTCCAGTTCCACGTCATGGGCTACAGCGTCAGTCATTGCGTCACTCCGGTTCAGGTCGTCGAGCTGCCTAGAATATCTGGTCGCAGCTCCGGTGTCCGGCTACAGTAAGGTCTTTGTCTTCTAAGGCTTTGTGCATGACTTTTCTGCGCCCTACCCTGCTGACGCTCGCTTGCCTGCTCGCCTCACCAGGCTTTGCCGACGATCTGCCGTCACTCGGCGACGCCAGTTCTGCCATTGTCTCGCCGCAACAGGAATACCAGCTCGGCCGCGCGTGGCTGGCCATGTTGCGTAGCCAGGTTTCCCAGCTTAACGACCCACAGCTCAAGGATTACGTCGAGTCCAGCGTCTATAAGCTAGTAGAAACCAGTCAGGTCAGTGACCGGCGTCTTGAGTTCATCCTGATCAACAGCCCACAACTCAACGCCTTCGCGGCGCCGGGCGGCGTGGTCGGGGTCAATGGTGGCTTGTTCCTCAATGCGCAGACCGAGGGTGAATACGCTTCAGTACTGGCGCACGAATTGGCGCACTTGTCGCAACGCCACTTTGCTCGCGGTGTAGAGGCCTCGCAGCGGATGCAGGTGCCGATGATGGCCGCGCTGTTGGCCGGGATCGTCATTGCGGCGGCCGGTGGCGGCGATGCCGGTATTGCGACCATCGCCGGTACGCAGGCAGCGGCTATTCAGTCGCAACGCACCTTTTCCCGCCAGAACGAACAGGAAGCCGACCGCATCGGCATCCTCAATCTGGAAAAGGCCGGGTATGACCCGCGCTCGATGCCGACCATGTTCGAACGCCTGATGCGTCAATATCGTTTCGATGCCAAGCCGCCGGAATTCCTGCTGACTCACCCGGTGACAGAATCGCGTATTGCCGACACCCGCAACCGTGCCGAGCAGGCCAAACCGGGCGGCATTGAAGATTCCAAGCGCTATCAGTTGATCCGCGCGCGCGTGCAGTTGATCTACGAAGAAACCCCAGGCCTGGGCGCCAAGCGCTTCCGCGCGCAGCTGGATGAAAACCCGAAAAACGATGTGGCGCGCTACGGTCTGGCGATTGCCCAGATCAAGGGCGGTCAGTTGAATGAGGCTCGCGAGAATCTCAAGCAACTGTTGGCCACCTCGCCGAACGAAATCATCTACAACCTCGCTCAGGTCGATCTCGACATCACCAATAATCGTTTGCCCGACGCGCAATCGCGGGTTGACCGGATGCTCACGCAATATCCGGGCAACTACCCGTTGAATCAGGTGCGCGTCGATCTGCTGCTGAAACAGAATCGCGCTGCCGATGCAGAAAAAGCGCTGGAAGCGTTGCTCAAATCACGCCCGGATGATCCGGATGTCTGGTATCAGGTCGCCGAAACCCGTGGTTTGTCGGGGAACATCATTGGTCTGCACCAGGCACGCGCCGAGTATTTCGCCTTGGTTGGCGATTATCGCCAGGCGATCCAGCAACTCGATTTCGCCAAGCGCAAGGCGGGCAGCAACTTCCCGTTGTCGTCGCGTATCGATGCTCGCCAGCGTGAGCTGATGGAGCAGGAACGCATGATCAAGGACATGATGGGCTAAGCCTCAAGCCATCCAGACAAAAGCTTCAGGCATAAAAAAACCGCCTCTTTCGAGGCGGTTTCTTTTTTACCTTGGCGCTGGATTATTCAGCCAGTTTGAAGGTGATGAAGCTGGCACGACCTTGACGCAGAACGCGCATCGACACCGAACGGTTCTTCGGCAGCGCCTTGGCGATCTCGCCGAACTCCTTGCTGGAGCCAATAGCCTGGTTGTTCAGATGGGTGATCACGTCACCTGGCTGCAGACCAATCAGCGCCGCAGGACCGTCCTGCACTTCCTTGATCACCACACCACCTTTGAGGTCGTAGGTTTTCTTCTGCTCGGCGGTCAGCTCGCCCACCGACACTCCGAGGCGGTTGCTGGTGCTTTCAGTACCGGACTTCGGCAGCGCATCCAGCTCTTTGTCTTCGTCCGGGATCGCGCCGACGGTCAGTTCGACATTCTTGCGTTTGCCTTCACGAATCACTTCCAGATTGGCTTTGGCGCCAGCTTTCAGTGCGCCGACCAGATGTGGCAGGTCAGCCGACATGACGATCGGCTGGCCGTTCATGCTCAGGATCACGTCACCGACTTGCAGGCCACCCTTCGCGGCCGGGCCGTCATCCTGAATCTGTGCAACCAGCGCGCCGGCCGGTTTATCCAGACCGAACGACTCGGCCAGATCCTTGTTCACTTCCTGGATGACCACGCCCAGCCAGCCACGGCTGACCTTGCCACCGGTCTTCAGCTGATTGGACACATCCATCGCCACGTCGATCGGGATCGCGAACGACACGCCCATGAAGCCGCCCGAACGGGTGTAGATCTGCGAGTTGATGCCGACCACTTCGCCGTTCAGGTTGAACAGAGGGCCACCGGAGTTGCCCGGATTGATCGGCACGTCGGTCTGAATGAACGGCACGTAGTTTTCGTTTGGCAGGCTACGGCCCACGGCACTGACGATGCCTTGGGTCACGGTGTGGTCGAAGCCGAACGGCGAACCGATAGCGACGACCCACTGGCCGGCTTTCAGGTCCTGGGATTTGCCAAGCTTCAATACCGGCAGATCCTTGCCTTCGATTTTCAGCAGCGCCACGTCGGAACGTGGGTCGGTGCCGATCAGCTTGGCTTTCATTTCGCTGCGGTCGGCGAGGCGGACGAGGATTTCGTCGGCATCGGCGATCACGTGGTTGTTGGTGAGGATGTAGCCATCCGAGGAGATGATGAAGCCCGAACCCAGCGACTGCGCTTCACGCTGACGACCGCCACCGCCCGGCGAACGCTGCTGAGGCGGCATGCCACGTTCGAAGAACTCGCGCAGCATCGGCGGCAGGCCCTCCAGATCAGGCATCTGCTGGTTCACTTTGCGATCCGGCAGTTTCTGCGTGGTACTGATGTTCACCACGGCTGGCGAAGCTTGTTCGACCAATTGGGTGAAGTCAGGCAGATCGGCTGCTTGCGCCGCAGGCACCGCCTGACCGAGCAACAGCACAGTGGCGAAGATGGAGAGATAGGATTTCAAACTTGGTATCGACATACAGCTCCCGTTACGACGAGCAGGGTTAAGCGATATGGAGCAAGGAACACCGGAAACCACCGACCGGCATTTTTGTTCCGGCAACAACAAACAAGGCCAGAGCCGTGAGGCACTGACCTATAAAAAATTTTCGGGTTATTTGCAAATGAAAATGCTCAGCAAACATTTCATCTACGTCTCGACGAAGAAGTGGTAATGACTGAAATCAGCTCACTGCTTGCTGGTTGCAGTGCCATCAGTATTACGCATCGACAGAGCAATTCGTTCGGCGGTGCCAATCGGGATTTCGCCAACCACCGTGACCATCATTTCGCCCTCGGGCGTGGTCAGGCGACGGGAAACAGCCACGGTCGGACCGAGTTGAGTGCGGGTATCGGTAACCGTCGCACCGTTCAACGGCTCGAGGAACACCGAGAAACGCGCCAGCCCGTCGTCATACATCAGGCTGTTGACCTGAGTCTTGGTCTCCGGATCTCTGTGCGAGGTACTGCTGGTCAGTTCAAAACCCGGCGGCAGCCAGTCTGAATGCCAGACTTGAGCGGTCTTGACCGCCGAAGCCTTGTCACTGTCGAGCGTTATCGCTTTACAGTCGGCATCAGCCTGCAAATCTTTGTCCGACGGTACTTCGTCAGTATCGAGACTGGTGAACTGGAAGCGTTCGAGCAACTGCCCTTTGTCATTCAGCAGCAAAGACTTCAGCGGCAAGCCGGTTTTCTTGTCCAGATGCAATTCAAAACCGTACCGATGCTGATCGCGAGGCGTCAGCGATACGATCACTGCGTCTCGCCCAGCCACGCGCGATTTGCCGATGACGGCAAGGTCATACCAGTTTTTCAGCTTTTTCGGATCGAGAGGACGAGCGGCCGAGTTGGGGGAATCCCCCAGACCGGCAATCAGGGTGCCGCTGACGCATTGAGTGTGTCCATCAATGCGCACGACTTCCTGCGCCGAACCGTCGAGCTGGAGTAAACGCTCACGGACTTGGCCATTCTGGACGCGATGCCAGATGTTATGGGTAGAGAAGCTACCGTTACGCTCGTAAACGAATGTGCCGTGAAAGCTTTGCTGCTGCTCGGCTTGGCCCAGACGGGTCAACCAGTCCTGGGCCTCGTCAGCGTGGGCTGGAACTATGAACCAGCCACTGAGCAGAAGCGAAAGTAGAGGTATGGCGCGCATGATCCTCCTTAACGGTTTTCCAGACTTGCTGCACGTGCGTATGGCAACGCGCTTTCAGTGCCTTTCAATGCAGCCTGTTGGGCGTGCTGGCGCAAGTACCCTGGCAGACGCTGATCGTGCCAGCCTGGCTGACCTTGCAGAACGCCGTTAGCCATAGGGCCAGTCGCTTCCGAACTCTCGCTGTAGCCTGCCAGAACAGCCGGGCCTTTGACCTGTGGGGTGGCCAGGGTTGGCTGATTGGATTGCTGAGCCAGCTCAACACCGGCGATTTCATCCTGGTTGTACAGGCGAACACCAGCCAGAACGGCAACAGTCACCGAGGCTGCAACAGCCAGACGGCCGAGGTTGCGCCATGGGCTGCGAGATACTTTGGCCGGGGCCGTTTCGTCTTCCAGTGCAGCAGACACTGCCGCAGCGATATCCAGACGTGGAAGCAGCAGATCCTTGTGCATGGCTGCCCGAGCGATCTGGTAACGAGCCCAGGTCTCACGGGTATCAACATCATCCAGTGCATTGAGCACTCGACGCAATTCCAGTTCGTCCGCTTCGTTATCCATCACTGCGGACAGCGATTCCTGCAGGGCTTCACGACTCATGGCGTTCCTCTCTTGGCTGTCGCCGCTGTCTCAGTTTTCCTGCAACAACGGCTGCAGGGCTTTATCGATGGCCTCCCGAGCGCGGAAAATCCGGGAGCGCACGGTACCCACCGGACATTGCATGACGCTCGCAATGTCCTCGTAACTCAGACCATCGAACTCACGTAAAGTTAAAGCTGTACGTAAATCTTCTGGCAGTTGCTGGATGGTTCGATGGACGGTGCCTTCGATCTCATCCCGCAGCAGTGCACGTTCTGGTGACTCGAGATCCTTGAGGCCGTGATCGCCATCGTAGAACTCTGCATCTTCGGAACTTACATCGCTATCCGGCGGCCGGCGGCCGCGTGAAACCAGGTAATTCTTCGCCGTGTTAATGGCAATACGGTACAGCCACGTATAAAACGCACTGTCGCCGCGAAAGTTTCCAAGTGCTCGATACGCCTTGATAAAGGCTTCCTGAGCCACGTCCTGGGCTTCATGGGTGTCGTGCACGAAACGCACGATCAACCCGAGAATCTTGTGCTGATACTTCAGCACCAACAGATCGAAAGCTCGCTTGTCGCCGCGTTGAACGCGCTCGACCAGCTGCTGATCCTCTTCCTGGGTTAGCATGAACACTCCTCGATAAGCCCGAAGGAGACTTGCATAACTAAACGACCAGACTTGCAAACATAGACTCGGGCTTTTCGCAAAAGTTCTCCCCCTCCAGGCAAGTTTCCTGCGAGCTCTGATTTGGCACGCACGAAAAACGCAGCTCGGGATAAACCGGCTGCGCGAATAATCTTGTCATCGGTTTCGCCGGCAGGAATCCAACCGCAGATTCCGCACTGAAGCCGACACTGTCCCTTATCTCTGGCACCGACTATTGATCTTGGGCCTTTGGCAAAAGTTCCAATTATTTATAGCCGTCGCCACCCGACATTTGGCAACCCTGTGCAGAAAAAGTCTGTTTCAGCACCGATACAGTCGCCTTTTCCCCCAACGGGTGAAAAAAACTTCCGACGAAGCACACGGTTTTTTCGGTCACAGTAGTTTCACAATGCCATATCGGCCCGGCTATTGTGCCGCTCCCCCCCTCTATATACTAGTGGGCTGTGTGGCTGTCTTGACTCGCCGATCCAGCTGTCTTGCACCACCCCCGACCCGGGTCGCTTTGAGCGGAATCCTGTAATGAGCCAACAATTCCAACATGATGTTCTGGTCATAGGCAGCGGTGCTGCCGGTTTGAGTCTCGCGCTGACCCTGCCGGGTCATTTGCGCATTGCCGTATTGAGCAAAGGCGATCTCGCCAACGGTTCCACCTATTGGGCCCAGGGCGGGGTCGCTGCCGTGCTGGATGACACCGACACTGTCGAATCCCACGTCGATGACACCCTCAACGCAGGCGGAGGCCTGTGCCATGAAGACGCTGTGCGTTTCACCGTCGAGCACAGCCGCGAAGCCATTCAGTGGCTGATTGATCAAGGCGTGCCCTTCACCCGCGACGATCAGTCCGGCACTGAAGACGGCGGGTTTGAATTCCACCTGACCCGTGAAGGCGGCCACAGTCACCGCCGCATCATCCATGCGGCCGATGCCACCGGTGCGGCCATCTTCAAAACCCTGCTGGCCCAGGCCAAAGAGCGTTCGAACATCGAACTGCTGGAGCAGCGGGTTGCCGTCGATCTGATCACCGAACGGCGCTTGGGCATGGAAGGCGAACGCTGCCTCGGCGCCTATGTACTCAATCGCAAAACCGGCGAAGTCGACACCTACGGCGCACGCTTCGTGATTCTGGCCTCGGGCGGTGCCGCCAAGGTCTACCTCTATACGAGTAACCCCGACGGCGCTTGCGGTGATGGCATCGCCATGGCCTGGCGTTCGGGCTGCCGCGTGGCGAACCTGGAGTTCAACCAGTTCCACCCGACCTGCCTGTATCACCCGCAGGCCAAGAGTTTTCTCATTACCGAAGCCCTGCGCGGCGAAGGCGCCCATTTGAAGCTGCCCAATGGCGAACGCTTCATGTCCCGCTTCGACAAGCGCGCCGAGCTGGCACCGCGCGACATCGTCGCCCGAGCCATCGACCATGAAATGAAGCGTCTGGGGGTCGATTGCGTCTATCTCGACATCAGCCACAAACCCGAAGCATTCATTAAAAGTCACTTTCCGACTGTTTATGAGCGCTGCCTGGGCTTCGGCATCGATATCACCAAGCAGCCGATCCCGGTCGTGCCGGCCGCGCATTACACCTGTGGCGGCGTGATGGTCGATCAGAACGGTCGCACTGATGTGCCCGGTCTGTACGCCATCGGTGAAACCAGCTTCACCGGCCTGCACGGCGCCAACCGTATGGCCAGTAATTCACTGCTCGAATGTTTCGTCTATGCCCGCTCCGCAGCAGCCGACATCCTCGCGCAACTGGACCATGTCACCGCCCCAAACGCCCTGCCCGTCTGGGACGCCAGCCAGGTCACCGACTCGGACGAGGACGTGATCATCGCGCACAACTGGGATGAATTGCGGCGTTTCATGTGGGACTACGTCGGCATCGTGCGCACCAACAAGCGCCTGCAACGGGCACAGCACCGCGTGCGCCTGCTGCTGGACGAAATCGACGAGTTCTACAGCAACTATAAGGTCAGTCGCGATCTGATCGAACTGCGCAACCTGGCGCAAGTCGCCGAACTGATGATCTGCTCAGCCATGGAGCGCAAGGAAAGTCGCGGCCTGCATTACACCCTCGACTATCCCGATCTGTTGCCCGAGGCGCTCGACACTATTCTGGTGCCGCCCACCTACGTCGGCTGAACTTGAGCCGTACTCGCAGGCGTCGGTGCAGATCCGCCGCCTGCGAGTCCCGTGGCACACAGATCGATCGGACCTGCCATTCGCCACGCAATCTGAACCTCAGCACCACAATCAGCGGAAGCGCGAGACTGTCCGGGCGCAGCTGTACCGCCTGCCAGCCGTCCGCCTGATTCCACAACTGCCAGCCATCGGCGTCGCGGCGCAATCCGCGAAACGCCTTGGGATGACTCAGCAGAATCTGCCGAGGCAGCACCCAAATTCCGTGAAGCAGGCAAGCGAAAGCGCCGAGCAGACTGGCCCAGAGTGGAATAGAAAGCAGAAACAAGGAGCCCATTGCGAACGCCTGGGCCAACAGATACGCCGCCAGCAGCTGCCGTGAGGCATGCCAGCGGCATTCAAACGTATTACTTTGGCTGGACACGGTCCAGGATCATGCGAACCATGCGCTGCAGTTCCGGATCTTCAGACTCGCTGCGCTCCATGAACCAACCGAACATGTCCTGATCCTCGCACTCCAACAGGCGAACATACAACGCACGATCCACCTCGTTTAGATCGGCATAAACCTCTTTCACGAATGGCACCAGCAACACGTCAAGCTCAAGCATGCCGCGACGGCTGTGCCAAAAGAGGCGATTCAGTTCAACTTGTTCGACCATGGAGCCCTCCTCAAATTTGGCGGCAAGTATACAGCGCCGAGGCGGGTCGCACAGTCGGCTTTGGTCGGGCACCACCGATCCTTTATCAACTACCCATTTCACCAACGCGCCCTTATGATGTGCCCCAGTCTATTTACCCTGCGAAGACCCATGGCCGATTATGCTTTTTTCTGCACCCTGTCTCATGAAGGCGTTCTCGCGGTTCGCGGCGCGGATGCCGGAAAATTCCTGCAAGGCCAGTTGACCTGCAATCTCAATTACCTGAGCGACAATCGCGCCAGCCTCGGCGCCCGTTGCACACAGAAGGGCCGGATGCAGTCGAGCTTCCGCATTCTGCTCGAAGGTGACGGTGTAGTCCTGGCAATGGCCAGCGAGCTGCTCGAGCCGCAACTGGCGGACCTGAAAAAGTACGCGGTGTTCTCCAAATCGAAACTGACCGACGAAAGCGCCGCTTGGGTGCGCTTCGGTCTGGAGCTCGGCGACAGTGCCTTGGCCAGCCTAGGTCTGGACCTGCCCGCGGAAACCGACAGCGTTGCACGTCACGAAGGCCTGATCGCGATTCGCGTCTCGCCCGATCGCGCCGAACTCTGGGCCCCGGCCGATCAGGCTGACGCGATCAAAGCCAAAGTGTCCGCTGCCCTGCCTGAAACCGAGCTGAATCAATGGCTGCTGGGCCAGATCCGCGCCGGTATCGGCCAGGTCATGCCAAGCACCCGCGAGCTGTTCATCCCGCAGATGCTCAACCTGCAGGCCGTCGGCGGCGTGAGTTTCAAGAAAGGCTGCTACACCGGCCAGGAAATCGTTGCGCGCATGCAGTACCTGGGCAAACTCAAACGGCGACTGTATCGCTTGAGCCTGGACGCTGCTGATTTGCCGGAGCCTGGCACACAATTGTTCGCGCCAAGCCACAACAGCGCCATCGGCGAAGTGGTGCTGGCCGCCAAGGCCGGGCAAAACATTGAACTCCTGGCGGTGCTGCAGGCCGAAGCTGCCGAAGCGGGCGATCTGCACGTGGGTTCTCTCGAAGGCCCGGCGCTGCACCTGCTCGACCTGCCTTACGAACTGGATCGCGACCGCGAAATCCAGCGCTGACCGCAGCATTTGTTGCAACACCCTAGAGAGTTTAAATGAGCGAACTGGCGGAAAAAGTCCAACAGGATTTGGTTGCGGCCATCGATAACGATGACCTGGTTCTGCCCACGTTGCCGGAAGTGGCCCTGCAGATTCGCAAGGCCGCGGAAGACCCGGAGATCAGCGTCAGTGACCTGAGCAAAATGATCGGCCGTGACACGGCGCTGTCGGCGCGCCTGATCAAAGTGGTCAACAGCCCGCTGCTGCGCGCCGCTCAGGAAGTCACCGACCTGCACACCGCCATCACCCGTCTGGGTATCAACTACAGCAGCAACCTGGCCATCGGTCTGGTGATGGAGCAGATCTTCCACGCCCGCTCCGAGGTGGTCGAGCAGAAGATGCGCGAGGTCTGGCGCAAGAGTCTGGAAATTGCCGGGGTCAGTTACGCGTTGTGCCGCCGCTACACACAACTCAAACCCGATCAGGCGGCCCTCGGCGGGCTGGTGCATCAGATCGGTGTGCTGCCGATTCTGACCTACGCCGAAGATCACTATGAACTGCTGTCGGATCCGGTCAGCCTGAACCATGTGATCGACCATATTCACCCGTTGCTCGGCGACAAGCTGCTACGGGTCTGGGAGTTTCCGGAGCGGTTGGTGGAGCTGCCGGGGCTGTATCAGGATTTCAAACGCGACTCGGCGGACATCGATTATGTTGATCTGGTGCAAGTGGCAAGCCTGTATTGCCACAAGGGCACTGATCATCCGTTTGCGCGAATTGATCCGCTGACTGTACCGGCGTTCAGAAAGCTCGGGATTGATCCGGAGAACAAAGCGCTGTGCGAAGACCTGGAAGAGTCGCGGACGATGTTTTACTGATACGAGACCGCGTCGCCCCCTTCGCGAGCAGGCTCGCTCCCACAGGAAATGCATTCCAGAGTGGGAGCGAGCCTGCTCGCGAAGGGGCCAGCAAAACCACCACAATCACCCGGCAATAAAACTGACCCGCACCTTCAATCCCGCCTGTTCGCCATCATGCAAGGTAATCTGGGCCAGATGCGCCCGGCAGATCTCGCCGACAATCGCCAGCCCCAGCCCTGAACCCGCCACCTGCTGATTACGCCGGTAGAACCGTTCGAAAACGCGATCGCGCTCTTCCAGGGGAATACCCGGCCCGTCATCTTCAACCTCAAGCACCGCCGGCGCGGTCACCCGCAAAATCACGTTGCCGCCCGGCGGCGTGTGCGCCAAGGCGTTGTCCACCAGATTGCTCAGCAACTCATTGAGCAACGTCGGCTCACCCCGCAGCCAGACCGGTTCGTCCGCCTCCAGCGCCAGTGCCACCCCGCGTTTGTGCGCCAGTGGCGCCATGGCCATGCCCAGCTCTCGGGCCAACTGACTCAGATCGAGCAACTGCGCGCCGCCCTCGGCAATCGCCCGGGCGCCGTTTTCGACCCGCGCCAGCGACAGTAACTGATTGGCCAGATGCGTCAGGCGATCAGTGCTTTGTGCCGAGGACTCCAGCGTTGAACGCCAGACTTCGGCATCGTTGGAGCGCAGGCCCAACTCAAGCCGCGCCTTCAGCGCTGCCAAAGGCGTACGCAACTCATGGGCCGCATCGGCAATGAACTGCGCCTGCCGTTCGAACTGCCCGCGCAGACGCTCGGTGAAGTGATTGAGCCCGCGCACCAGCGGCCACAGTTCATGCTGCACCTCAACCAAGGGCAGCGGGCGCAGATCGTCGGGCTGGCGTTCTTCCACCGCCGTGCGCAAACGCTCCAAAGGGCGCAGTGCCGCACTGACCGCAAACCAGACCAGCAACAACGCACCAATCGCCAACATGCCCAGACGCAGCAAGGTATCGGCGGCCAGACTGCGCGCCATGCTCACCCGCGCTTCGTCGGTTTCGGCGACGCGGATTTCCGCCATGCCGTTCATGTTCGGCTCGCTCACAGCCTTGAGCAGGCTGACCACGCGCACGTTCTGCCCTTTGTAGGTGGCGTTGTAGAAGCGCGCCAACGCGGGATAACTGTCGGTGCGCGGCGTGCCGGGCGGCGGGCCTGGAAGGTTTTCATAGCCAGAAATCAGCTTCTGATGAATGTCATTGACCTGATAGTAAATCCGCCCGGCGCTGTCGTAAGCGAAGGTGTCGAGTGCCACGTAAGGCACATCGGCACTCAGTGTGCCGTCACGTTGCGACAGGCCAGCCGCGATGGTCCGCGCCGAGGCCAGCAGCGTGCGGTCGTAGGCGGTGTCGGCGGCTTCGCGACCATTCCAGTAAGCGCTCAAGCCGCTGGCGAGCATCAGCACCACCAACAGCAACGCGAGGTTCCACAGCAAACGCCAGCGCAGGCTGCTGGGCTTATGCATCGCGACTTTCCAGCAGATAACCCAAACCGCGGAACGTCACGATCGCCACCGGTTGGCCGTCGAGTTTCTTGCGTAAACGGTGCACGTAGATTTCGATGGCATCGGGGCTGGCCTCTTCGTCGAGACCGAACACCTGGGATGCCAGTTGCTCCTTGCTCATCACCCGCCCCGGCCGGGCGATCAGCGCTTCCAGCACCGCTTGTTCACGGGACGTCAACGTCAGCAATTCTTCGCCGAGGGTGAAGCGCCGGGTGTCGAGGTCGTAGGCCAGCACGCCGCAGCGCTGCTGGCGTTCGCCACCGAGCACAGTGCGGCGCAACAAGGCTTTGACCCGTGCTTCCAGTTCAGTCAGTTCGAACGGTTTGGCGAGGTAATCGTCAGCGCCAAGATTGAGGCCATGGACGCGATCCTTCACATCGCTGCGCGCCGTCAGCATCAGCACCGGCAGATTCTTGCCGCGTGCGCGCAAACGCGCGAGCACCTCGAAACCGTCCATGCGCGGCAGGCCGACATCGAGGATCGCCACGGCGTATTCCTCACTGCCCAGCGCCAGATCGGCGGCCACGCCATCGTGCAACACATCCACGGTCAGACCGGTGCTCTTGAGCGCCTGCGCAACGCTTTCGGCCAATTGCAGATGGTCTTCGACGAGCAGAACACGCATGGATTTTTACCTCGTTCAGGGATGGCCAATGCCACGCTTTGCCGCGGAGTTTACAGCCGCAACCGCCGCTGTGAAGCCCGAAAACCTTGAAAGTCAGTTGAAAGGTTAGCGAAAGGTTAGCTGGTTACAGTCGGCCCACGGACAGTTCCGGCTGCCGTCGCTGATGCCACACAGCGCAAAGAAAAACGCCTCGAAGCGTTTTCGACCAATAAGAACAATAAACGGAGTACACCCGCATGCCGTCCATGCAGCCTCAGGCGTCCACGCCTGTTCGCCCTTCCCGTTTCAGCCACACCGCCCTCGTCAGTGCCGCCGCCCTTGCCGGCTTTTCGCCGTTGAGTCATGCCGACTTCATTGAGGACAGCAGCGCCACGTTCGAAACCCGCAACATGTATTTCAATCGCGACTTTCGCGATGGCACCAGCGCTCAACAGTCCAAGCGTGACGAATGGGCTCAGGGTTTCATGCTCAATCTGCAATCGGGTTACACCGACGGCACCGTGGGGTTCGGTGTCGATGCTCTGGGCATGCTTGGAGTCAAACTTGATTCAAGCCCGGACCGCACTGGCACCGGCCTTTTGCCGACCCATGACGACGGGCGTGCGGCTGACGAATACTCGAAAGTCGGCCTGACCGGCAAAGTGAAAATCTCCGCCACCGAGCTGAAAATCGGCAGCCTGATTCCTGAACTGCCGATCCTCAAACCGAACGACGGGCGCATCCTGCCGCAGACCTTCGAGGGCGGCTTGCTGACCTCCAAAGAGATCAAGAACCTGACCTTCACCGGTGGCCGCCTGGAGAAAGCCAAGGATCGCGACAGCACCGATTTCGAGGACATCGCCCTCAACAACAAGAACAGCCGTTTCGCTGGCACCGCAGCCGGCAAGCATTTCGATTTTGGCGGCGTGGATTACAAATTCACCGACAAGATCACCGGCAGTTACCACTTCGCCCAACTCGACGAAGTCTACAACCAGCACTTCTTCGGCCTCGTTGCTTCCCGGCCGATGGGCCCCGGCACGTTTGCCACCGATCTGCGTTTCGCCGTCAGCGATGACCAAGGCGCGGCCCGTGGCGGCGAGATCGACAACCGCTCGCTCAACGGTCTGGTCAGCTACGCGCTGAGCGGCCACAAGTTCAGCGCCGGTTATCAGCACATGTCTGGCGACAGCGCCTTCCCGTATGTCGATGGCAGCGATCCGTATCTGGTCAACTTCGTCCAGATCAACGACTTCGCCGGCGCCGAAGAACGTTCCTGGCAGGCTCGCTACGACTTTGACTTCGCCAAACTCGGCATCCCTGGCCTGAGCTTCATGAGCCGCTACTTGAGCGGTGACAACATCAAGCTCAAGAACGGCGAAGAAGGTAAAGAGTGGGAGCGCAACACCGAGATCAAATATGTAGTACAAAGCGGCGCCTTGAAGGATGTCGCCGTGCGTTTGCGTAATGCCACTTACCGCTCCAACTACTCCGCTCGCGATGCAGACGAAGTGCGTTTGCTGGTGAGCTACAGCGTTGCCCTTTGGTAATTGATTGAAACGTCGAAGATCAAGATCACAAGATCGCAGCCTTCGGCAGCTCCTACACAAAGCCCCTACAACAAGAAACTGTGGAGAGACCAATGAATTTGTCACTGCGTAAAGTTGCACTGGCCGCCAGTTGCATCCTGTTTGCCGGCCAACTGATGGCCGAACCGAAACGTCCGGAATGTATCGCCCCGGCCTCCCCCGGCGGTGGTTTCGACCTGACCTGCAAACTGGCGCAGAGCGCCCTGGTCAACCAGAAACTGCTGACCAAACCGATGCGCGTGACCTACATGCCCGGCGGTGTCGGCGCGGTGGCGTACAACGCCGTGGTCGCACAACGTCCGGCCGATGCCGGCACGCTGGTGGCGTGGTCGAGCGGTTCGCTGTTGAACCTGGCCCAAGGCAAGTTCGGTCGCTTCGATGAGACCAACGTGCGCTGGCTGGCAGCCGTCGGCACCAGCTACGGTGCCATCGCGGTGAAGAGCGATTCGCCCTACAAGACCCTCGACGATCTCGTTCAGGCACTGAAGAAAGATCCGAGCTCCGTGGTGATCGGTTCCGGCGGTACCGTCGGCAGTCAGGACTGGATGCAAACCGCACTGATCGCCAAGGCTGCCGGTATCAACCCGCGCGACCTGCGTTACGTCGCGCTTGAAGGTGGCGGCGAAATCGCCACCGCCCTGCTCGGCGGGCACATCCAGGTCGGCAGTACCGACATCTCCGACTCCATGCCGCACATCCAGAGCGGTGACATGCGCCTGCTCGCGGTGTTCGCCGACAAGCGTCTCGACGAGCCGGAAATGAAAGACATCCCGACCGCTCGCGAGCAAGGCTACGACATCGTCTGGCCGGTGGTACGCGGCTTCTACCTCGGGCCAAAAGTCAGCGATGAAGACTACGCCTGGTGGAAAGACGCGTTCGACAAACTGCTGGCTTCCGATGATTTCGCCAAGCTGCGCGATCAGCGTGAACTGTTCCCGTTCGCCATGACCGGCCCGGAACTGGACACCTACGTGAAAAAGCAGGTGGCGGACTACAAAGTGCTGGCCAAAGAGTTCGGCCTGATCCAGTGATCGCCTCTGTCTAGCGGCTGCGTTCCCGGTTGCGGGGACGCGGCACAGGAGCTCCCATGCTTATTCAACGTATTTTCGCCTCGGTGCTGTTGCTGGTCTGTGCCGGCCTGGCACTGATGGCGTGGCCGTACCAAGCGGCTTTTTCCTACGAACCGGTCGGCCCACGCGCCTTCCCTCTGCTGATGCTCGGCCTGATGGGCCTGGCGCTGCTGTACATGGTGTTCCGCCCGGCACCGATCAAACACAGCGAAGACGAGCCGCCACTGGATCGCGCAACCCTGATCAAGATCGCAATCTGCGTCGTCCTGCTGCTGGTGTTCGCCGGCACATTCGAACCTCTGGGTTTCATCATTGCCAGCATCATTACCGGCGTACCGATGGCGCGCCTGTACGGCGGCCGCTGGCTACCGAGTGTGGTGATCATCAGCCTGATGGCGATCGGTCTTTACCTGCTGTTCGACCGTGTGATGGACGTTCCGCTGCCCCTCGGCCTGCTCAGCGTTCTGGAGAACTGATATGGATACTCTTGGCTATTTGGGTCAGGGTTTCGGCGTTGCGCTGAGCCCGTACAACCTGGTGACCGCGCTGTGCGGCACTCTGATCGGCACCGTCGTCGGCCTGTTGCCGGGCCTGGGCCCGATCAATGGCGTGGCATTGCTGATCCCGATCGCATTTGCCCTCGGCCTGCCACCGGAGTCGGCACTGATCCTGCTGGCAGCGGTGTACCTGGGCTGCGAATACGGCGGCCGGATCAGCTCGATCCTGCTGAACATTCCAGGCGAAGCCTCCACCGTGATGACCACCCTCGACGGTTACCCGATGGCCCGCAAAGGTCTGGCCGGTGTGGCGCTGTCGCTGTCGGCGTGGAGTTCGTTCATTGGCGCGTTCATCGCCACCTGCGGCATGGTCCTCTTCGCACCGTTGCTGGCGAAATGGGCGATTGCGTTTGGCCCGGCGGAATATTTTGTGCTGATGGTGTTTGCGATCGTCTGTCTCGGCGGCATGGCCGGTGACCGTCCGCTCAAAACATTCATTGCGGCGTTGATCGGTCTGTTCCTGTCAACGGTCGGCATCGATGCCAACAGCGGCGTATATCGCTTCACCGGCGACAACATTCACCTGACTGACGGCATTCAGTTCGTCGTGCTGGTGCTGGGTCTGTTCTCGATCAGCGAAATTCTCCTGCTGCTGGAAAAAACCCACCACGGCCAGGAAGCGGTAAAAGCCACCGGCCGGATGATGTTCAACTTCAAGGAAGCGGCGTCGGTGTTCGTGGTCAACGTCCGTTGCGGCGTGCTGGGTTTCATCATGGGCGTGTTGCCGGGTGCCGGCGCGACCCTCGCCAGTGCCGTGGCCTATATGACCGAGAAACGTCTGGCCGGCGCCAGCGGCAAGTTCGGTGAAGGGGATGCCCGTGGCCTCGCCGCGCCGGAAACCGCGATCGGTGGCGCAGCCTGCGGTGCGCTGGTGCCGATGCTGACCCTCGGCGTTCCAGGCTCGGGCACCACCGCGGTGATGATCGGCGCTCTGTCGCTGTACAACATCACCCCGGGCCCGCTGCTGTTCCAGCAACAACCGGACATCGTCTGGGGCCTGATCGCGTCGCTGTTCATCGCCAACATCATGCTGGTGATCCTCAACATCCCGATGATCCGCATCTTCACCCGCATCCTTGCCGTGCCGAACTGGGCACTGGTGCCGGTGATCGCAATCATCACCGGGATCGGCGTCTACGCGGTGCACGCCACCACGTTCGACCTGTTCCTGATGATCGGCATCGGCATCTTCGGTTACATCCTGCGCAAGCTGGACTTCCCGCTGTCGCCGTTGCTGCTGGGCTTTATTCTCGGCGAACTGATGGAGCAGAACCTGCGTCGCGCCCTGTCGATCTCTAACGGTGCGCTGGAAATCCTCTGGTCGAGCCCGATCACCGTCGGCTGCTGGGTGCTGACGGCAATCATGCTGCTGATGCCGATCATCCGCATCTGGCGCAAACGCTCGGTCGCGCGCCGCGCCCTTGCCGATGTTTGATCGCGCTTCACTGAAATCCTGGTGGGGAACCCCGCTGGTCGGTCTGCTTGGCGGTTACCTCGCCAGCCAGATCGGCTGGCCACTGCCGTGGATGGTCGGCTCGTTGCTGGCGATCATCCTCGTGCGCTGCCTGACCCCGTGGCAACTCACGGAAATCCCTGGCGGCCGCAAGTGCGGCCAGTGGATTGTCGGCATTGGTATTGGCCTGCATTTCACCCCAGTGGTGATGGAGCAGGTGCTCAGTCATTTCGGTTTGATCTTCTTCGGTGCGCTGGTCACCAGTTTGTCGGCGGTGGTCGGCGTCTGGCTGATGCGCCGCACCGGCGAGGATCGCGCCACAGCGTTTTTCTCCAGCATGCCCGGCGGTTCCGGGGAGATGGTCAACCTCGGCGCCCGTAATGGCGCGATGCTCAGTCATGTTGCGGCGGGGCAGAGTTTGCGGGTGCTGGTGGTGGTGCTGTGTGTGCCGGCAGCGTTCAAGTACCTGCTCGGCGACGGTACACCGATTTCTCATGCAGGCAGCGTCGATTGGCGCTGGCTGGCGATTCTGTTTCCGGCGGGTGGTTTGCTGGCCTGGCTCTGGCAGCGTTTGCGCCAGCCCAATCCGTGGCTGTTCGGGCCGTTGCTGGTGAGTGCGGCGGTGAGCATCGGCTGGGATCTGCACATCGGTTTGCCCAATGGCGGCAGTCAGATTGGCCAGTGGCTGATCGGTAGCGGCCTGGGTTGTCACTTCAACCGACAGTTCTTCCGTCACGCGCCTTCGTTTATGGGGCGGACATTGATTGGCACGGCGTTGACCATGTTGATTGCGGCGTTGGCGGCGTTAGGGCTGAGCGCCCTGACACACCTGGATTTGCGTTCACTGACCCTGGGCATGATGCCTGGCGGGATTGCCGAGATGAGTTTGACGGCGGAGACGCTGCAACTGTCGGTGCCACTGGTGACAGCGATGCAGGTGATGCGGTTGTTGTTCGTGCTGTTTCTGGCGGAGCCGTTGTTCAAGTACTGGAATCGTAATCCGGAGTAAAACCGAGTCGCCCTTTTCGCGAGCAGGCTCGCTCCCACAGGTTCTTGTGGGTGCCACAGATTATGTGTACACCTCAAAACCCTGTGGGAGCGAGCCTGCTCGCGAAGGGGCCGGCTCAGTCAGCCCATCAAATGGGCGGCAAACGCCACTCGATCGGCGTCTCGCCATTCTGCTCGAGAAACTTGTTGGTGCGGCCAAAGTGCCCGCAACCCAAAAACCCGCGATATGCCGACAATGGCGACGGATGCACCGACGTCAACACCAGATGCTTGGTCGCGTCGATCAGCTTCTGCTTGCTCTGCGCATGGGCGCCCCAGAGCATGAACACCAGATGCGGCTGGCGCTCGCTGACCAGTTCGATGATGCGATCGGTGAAGAACTGCCAGCCCTTGTCCTTGTGCGCATTGGCGTTGGCACGCTCGACGGTCATGGTGGTGTTGAGCATCAACACGCCCTGATCGGCCCAGCTCTGCAGGTAGCCATGATTGGGAATATCGATGTTGAGATCGCGCTTCAACTCTTTATAGATGTTGACCAGCGACGGCGGCGCCGGTACGCCCGGTTGCACCGAGAAGCACAAGCCGTGGGCCTGGCCCGGGCCGTGATACGGGTCCTGGCCGAGGATCACCACCTTCACTTTATCCAGCGGCGTCGAGTTCAGCGCGTTGAAAATCATCGGTCCCGGCGGATAGATTTCCTTGCCGGCCGCCCGCTCCTGCTGCAGAAAATTGCGCAACTCTGCCATGTAAGGCTGGTCGAATTCAGCACGCAGTGCCTCCTTCCAGCTCGGTTCGAGTTTGATACGGTCGTCAGCAGTCATGGTCATACCCGGCAAAAACAATGGGGCGAACCCTAGGAAAGCCGACCACGCTTGTCAATTGATCTGATGCATATCCGGCACTTTCCCACACAACGATCATACTGATCGTTCAAATTCCCGATCGAGGTCACGATGAATCTGCACTTCGAAGAACTCACCGGCACCGACGGCGCCCGCATCGGTATCGCCAGCCTGGATGCTGAAACGTCGCTGAATGCGCTGTCCCTGCCAATGATCAATGCCCTCAGCGACAAGCTGAGCGCTTGGGCCAAGGATCCACAAATCGTCTGTGTGTTGCTACGTGGCAACGGCGCCAAAGCCTTCTGCGCCGGCGGCGAAGTGCGCAGCCTGGTCGAGGCTTGTCGCGCTCACCCCGGCGAAGTCCCACCGCTGGCCGCACAGTTTTTCAGCGCGGAATACCGCCTGGATTACAGCCTGCACACCTATCCGAAACCGTTGATCTGTTGGGGCCATGGCTATGTGCTCGGTGGCGGCATGGGCCTGTTGCAAGGCGCGAGTACACGGATCGTCACACCGAGCAGCCGTTTGGCCATGCCGGAAATCACTATTGGTCTGTATCCGGACGTCGGCGCCAGTTGGTTTCTCGCGCGACTGCCGGGCAAACTCGGTTTGTTTCTGGGCCTGACCGGGGCGCACATGAACGCTCGTGATGCGATTGATCTGGATCTGGCCGACCGCTTCCTGCTCGACGAACAGCAGCCGCAACTGATCGAAGGCCTGTTGCAGCTGAATTGGCAGGAACAGACCGACATGCAACTCAACAGCCTGCTCAAGGCCCTGCAGCAGGAAGCCGTGGCGCAGATGCCCGCGGCACAGTGGCTGCCGCGTCGTCAGCAAATCGACGAACTGCTCGACGTCAGCGACGTGACCTGCGCCTGGAAAGCCATCAGCCTGCAACGCGACAGCAGCGATCCGTTGATTGCCCGCGCGGCGAAAACCATGAGCGAAGGCTCACCGCTGACCGCACATCTGGTCTGGGAGCAGATCATCCGTGCCCGCCATATGTCGCTGGCCGAAGTCTTTCAGATGGAATACACCCTGAGCCTCAATTGCTGCCGGCATCCGGAGTTCAGCGAAGGGGTTCGCGCACGGTTGATCGACAAGGATCAGAAGCCGCACTGGCATTGGCCGGACGTCAGCAGCGTGCCGGATGCGGTGGTCGAGGCGCACTTTCACAAGGTCTGGGAGGGCCGACATCCGTTGGCGGATTTGACGCAGTATTGAACTGACGCGATGCTCGCGATGACGACTGGATTCCCATCGCGAGCTGGCTCAATCGGTCGCCATAGGACTCAGACATTCAGCTCGTAAAACTGAATGATCTCCGTCATCGCCCGCTGCGCTTCTTCGTCGCCCTTGATCAAAATGTCTTCGACATCCCTCAATGGCGGAAGAGGATGCAGACGTTCAGCAATCTGCATCGCGCTGTAGTCTTGAGTCGCTGTTCCTTCGCTGACTCTTATGAAGCCGATAGCGCTTTCGCCTGCGGCAAAATGATTGGAAACCCGGGTTTTCGGTGCCATGCCGTAATCCACCACGATCACCAGATCATCGCGTTCACGGTGAAACTTCAAGTTGTCGATCGTCAGCCTGCGCTCGGAAAAGTCGATTCCGTCAAGGCCGTCTCCCCGATTGATGATCACGTCCCTGCCGAGGCCATCGTATCGGTAGATATCATTTCCGGCGCCGCCGGTTAGCGTGTCATTGCCCGGCCCACCCAACAGCAGATCATCACCGGGGCTGCCCGTGAGCACGTCATCCCCTTCCATGCCTCGGATTTCCCCCGCACCGCTTATCGTGTCGTTGCCTCGACCACCGACTAACGGCAGCGCCCGTCCGTCTCGCAGAGACGTAAAACGCGTTGAATTGTTAACGGTTACACCCGTATGAAAAGTCTCGGGCGCAGGGCCCAGCTGACTTGACTCCAAGAGTTGTTTCAAACTCACGACCGACCCATCGGCGAAATTCAAGAGTTCAATCCCGGCCCCCTCAAGTTCACCATTGAGGGGCAAGACGATGCGAACTTTCTGTATCCCACCCCAATTGATATCGAGTGTAGGATGGAGCATTTTCGCTCTTGGCGGATTGCGGTGTGCCCCGCGACCTGGGTTGGGTTCCAGCTCGACATGTGTGGTTTCTATCAGCGCAGCACCCCAGCTCAATTGCAGTGCATCGCGCTGCGCATCTGCTGGAAGGACGACCGTGTCCTGATCGATCAATCCGTACTCGTCCTTCCACCCCGCTGCGCCAACTTCTGCTCGGTGGAAAACAGGGTTCGGCACATCCGCAATCGTGGTAGTTGCTCCGGCGTGCGCTTGCACGATGTAGGTGTCGGCACCGTCTTCACCGTAAAGCCAATCATCCCCTGCCCCGCTGACCAGATAGTCGGCGCCCTCGGAGCCCAGCAAGGTGTCGTCACCTGCACCTGCGGATAAAAACACGCCCGGTGTTCTGTCGCCGACAGTGCCGTAGTCAAGTGGGGAGCCTGCATAAGCGACAATCAGATCGTCTCCCGCGCCGCCGTGGAAAACGTTTTCCACTTCGACGTTGACTCGCCCGCCGGCATCGTCGCCAAGGACGATTTTGCGTTTGATCGTTTCAATTGTGACATCCCAGCGAACCGCCTTGGGCACCGTTTCCCCCGAACCGAAGCATGCTGCCGGATAGATGTACCAGCCCTCAAGCGCGCCAGATTCCTTACGGTCTTCAACCAATACATCTCCCGTATTGAATGAAAAGCCGTTGGCCGAGCCGGATCGATAATAGCGAGGCGCCTGACTCGAAGAGGCTATCGCCCCATCGGCTTTCACCTGTTTATGTTCGACACGAGTTGTGGTTTTCGACTGCCTTTCACTGACCACGGCATGCCCTGCATCAACCTTCATCCATGGCGGCGTTTCAGACAGTGTTCCCGCTTCGACGCCGTCATCGCTCAGCTCGGTGTGAGTGATGTAACCGGTGTCGCTAGTCGTGATATGACTGCGAACCCAGACGCCTTGATCACTCAAGGTGAAACCTGTGGCGTGTTTGCGGGCGTAGCGCCTGGATTTGATTTGCGCGAGGAATTTTTCAGTCCAGTCAACGGGGTGATCAGATGCCACAGGGCGTTGCGCCGCGATGGTTACATCGTCTGGCAGAACCGGGTCTTCAACTTTGCTTTGCTGGATTCCTGAGGCGGTTACAACTTCCGGTACAGGTGACTCGGGCACCTTTATCGGAGGCAATGTTTTGCGCAGGACATCCTCATAACCCAGTACAACGCCATCGCTGAAACTGAATGTGGAATCCTTCCACTGCTCGTGACTCCTGATGAGTATCGCGTCGCCCGCGCCATTGGCCAGCCGCAATACTGTGCCGACGGCAACTTCGATAATGTCGGCTTTCAGACTTTGTGCGGAAAAGCCTGCGCCGAACCTGATGATGTTGCGGCCGCCGGCATCGGTAACAATATCCAGACCATCGCCAGCGCCGAAATAGTAAACATCAGCACCGTCACGGCCCTCCATCACGTCGTTACCGGCCCCGCCATCAAAAACGTTATTGCCGGAATCCCCACGAAGGTGGTCTACACCCTCCCCGCCCAACAACGTGTCGTTGCCACCACCGCCGAGCAAGGTATCGTTGCCTGAACCACCGTCCAGATAATCCGCACCGTGTTCAGCCTCGACTGTCTGCGCGTAGTCGCCGGATAAAATGTCATCATCTGCGCCGCCATAAAGCGTGTCGGCGCCCAAGCCTCCCAAAAGGGTATCGTTTCCTTCATCGCCTTGAAGGTAATCATTGTTGATTCCACCTGACTGCAGGTTGAACACATCACCATCCATCGCGTCAGCTCCTGCCCCACCGATCAGGGTATCGGAGCCACCCATTCCCTGAAGTGTGTCATCGCCCGCTCCACCATCAAGTAAATCATTACCGTGATAACGAACCGGATGCTCAGCATAATCCCCGGCCAGCGCGTCGTTGCCTTCACCTCCGAACAGCAGATCATCCGCCCCACCGCCCCAGAGTGTGTCGTCTCCCGCACCACCGTCCAGCTGGTCATTTCCAAAAAAGCGGGCGGCGTCACCGGCAACGCCGTTCAGTACATCGTCATCCCCCTTGAGAGTGTCACTGCCCGGGCCGCCATAAATCGCATCGGCTCCACCGTTACCAGCGAGCCAATCATCGCCACTGCCACCGTCCAATACATCGTTGCCATGGTGTTTGCTTTGCAGTCCACCGCCCCAATCGAGGTTGTCTCCCATCATTGTGTCGTTACCGCTTCCTCCAGCCAGCGTGTCATTCCCCCCCTCCCCCCAAAGAAGATCATCTTCAGTTCCGCCATCAAGCAGATCCTCACCCCATCCGCCATTGAGAACATCGCGACCGCCCTGACCGTAGAGAACATCGTTATCGCCCTGCGTCGAACTATTGAAGGAGGCCTTAGAAAAGACAGTTCGGTGACTGGTGACACCACCGTCTATAAGAACTTTGACGCGTGTGAATCCCCATTTCTGCTCCAGCGCGCCGGTCGTTTCATCCCCTGATAAAACGTCATCTCCCGCACCTCCAATCAGCGTATCCCGATCGTTACCGCCCAGAAGCACGTCCTGGGATGCCGTACCGATGAGCAAATCGTGACCTGCCCCGCCATCAAGCCAATCGCCTCGAGCGGCTTTCCCTTTAGAGTCGCCAGCGGCCATGGCTTTTTCGAGCGTCGTCTGTTTATCCCCAAACAACTGATCGTTTCCGTCCTTGCCGAACAATCGGTCTGATCCACCAAGTCCGAGAATGATGTCGTCTTTTGCAGAGCCGTAGAGCACATCGGCCTTGTTTCTCTGTTTTACGTTGGGCAATAGCAAGGCGTTGCCCAACTCATCGTATGAGAACTGATCACCGGGAACATTGGGGTCGATATCTTTCGCTTTCCAGTCGCCCTGGAGAACCAGATCGGGAGCAGAGACCGTATGGTCTTGGTGTTCAGGAAGTCGGATGCCAAGCATCCCGGGGCGGAAGTTCTTGATAACGACGAGGTCGTTCAGGCCATATTTGATGTTGAGGGTGGGTTCAGTGAGTTCTTCGATGAGGGTCAGGGTGATGGCCTGATCCTCGGTCGACCAGATATTGCTCAAAGGGGCGCGACGTTTGAGTGAAGGAATCGGCGAGCCGTTGATCCATAACTGCCCATTTACGTTGGCGTCGAAGATCTCATCGATGCCATCACCGCTGGAAAACTCATAGCGGTCGCTGCCTTCGCCACCGATCAAAGAGTCGTTACCCTTTCCTCCGACCAAAACATCATCACCGGCCATTCCGTACAGCGCATCATTGCCGTCGCCTCCGCCAAGCAAGTCGTTGCCGCGTCCACCCTCAATGACATCGTGACCTGCCAGTCCGTTGATCGTGTCATTGCCCGCGCCGCCATACAGATGATCAGTGTTCGCACCGCCCGCGAGAGACCGCGCACCGTCATCGCCGAACATGACCAGCGGATTCAACACACCGGTGGTCATCGGCGCCTGTTTGGCTGAGGCGAGATCGGAGTAGGAAAACTTCTGCAGCGAGTGTTCTCCAAACGAGCCCTGGGTTCGGACAATCAACCGGGCCAACATCTGCGCACGATCGGCAAGCCATTGCGCGGTGATGAAACCTTCGCCGGTCAGCGGATCGTAGAGTTCCAGTCCGCGTCCGGGGTAACCCTCATCGCGTTCGATGACGATTTCACTGAGTTGCTTCAGGGAATTGCGCAGCGCCAGGCCGATGGATGTCGACTCGCCAGCCAGTTTTGCCCATGAATTGGCGTTTCCGTATTCACCTATTGATCGGGTGACGATGCTTTGGGACTGCTCCGGTGAAAATGCCGAGAAGAATGCGTAAGCGTTGGTGGCGAAGGTTTCATCGGTGGTAGCTGGCGCTGCTGAATCGCCGTCGTAGGTGCGCTTGAACATGTCGAGGAATTCGTTCTGGCCATAGCGCAATATCAGGTCGACTACGACGGAAACCGGCGTGCCTTTCACTACATGCTGAATCAGCGGATTGAGGCTGCCACTGGCGAGCGCGATATTGATTTGCTCTGGCACGACGGAAAGCAGACTTTGCAATGGATTGACGCCGAAATTGCTGATCGCCGCTCGCAGGCCGACACTGTAGGAATCGATGGCGAACAGAATATTTTTATAGTCATCGAGCCTGTTGGCTTTTGTTTGAGTCGGCGGGCCGCCATCTTCCCCTTGCGAATCACCCGCGGAGATCAATCTCCAGGTTTCATAGGGCGGCGCTCCACCCAACAGGCTGAATCCGACTGTCCCTGACCAGCCGGCGTTATGGCTCACGGCGGTATCCTTCTCTCCGCAAGTCTCACTAAACAGTGCCTTGCCGATCGCACTGGCATCAATCTCTGCAATCTGGCTGATGGATGGAACCGTCCAGGGTGCCAGCCGACCCGCGAGGGATCCGTCGATCAAGGTATTGATGAAATTGGCGGCGACCTGATTCGATGACAGCTGCATCAGGTTTTCACTGAAGATTTTATTCAATCTCAGTTCACCTTGCCGCGAGGTGTAGCCGCGAATCAGGGCGGAGTAGGCACCGTTTCCACCGTTGGCATCAATGGCCACGGCAAGCCAGAGCCTGGCGCTTTTCAGAATTTTTCCCGCTTCATTATCGACAACGGTAACCTCAGAAACTCTTCCGCCAATAATATCGAATAGTTTTTGATACAGGGGAGCGCAGCTAGCCCCTGTTAATTCCAGCGCAAGATATTCGACATCTTCAGAATCGAACATCAGTCCCTTGCAAATATTTGCTGCATTTAAGATTTCTGTTTTTTCCAGATCATTAAAAACATAACTCATCGTTACTTCCTTGTAATAACAGAGCGTGAAAGATAGCTACTGAGAAACTTAAGCATCTCAGGTGACTCTCGTAATGACGTAAGACCGAGACTTACCCGACCGTGCCCTCCGGAAAAATCAAAGCTGTGCAACTCCACAGTGCAAAAAAAGTTCAAACTCCCAAAATCCAGGTTTTCCAGTTCGGCTCTACTGAGCTTTGCCAATTTCTTGTCAGTCAGTTCCTCCTCAGCAGCCGGGCGAATCAAGCCGTTACAGCTTATCAATCGAGGAGTGCCATCACGCCGCGGCCAGTGAGCAATGACAAACTTTCGAACGGAAGCCTCATTCTTGAAATGCGGCGGAGGTGCATTAAGCCAAAGCTCCAGTCCCGGATAATTTTTTAGCTTTACAATCAACTCATCCGGCCAGTTGACGTGCCGATAGCCCCGCTCATGGGGTTCAGTGTTTTCTTTTTTTGTATAAAGCCCAGCGTTCAGTTTATAAAGACGCCAACTTTCAGGAATCGGCTTTACACTCTGATCGTGGTACGACCGTATCTCCGTCCCGGTCCACCAGAAATGCCCCTTGAGCGTATTGGCCAGACACGCTTTCTTATTCGCCAGTTCAGGCATGCCTACATAAAACTCCGGCACCAGAGTCTTATCCACATAGCTGCCGCCCAGTATGGGCACCTGCTTCATGCTCGCCAGCTTCTTTTGACAGGCCTCCTGATCCGCGTAATAGATTGCCATCGCCTCGGCGACTTGTTCTTCACGGATATAAAAATCCACCACGCAATAACAGGCATAAATAAACAAGCCGTATTTCAACAACTTCTTAAACCATTTAACCCATGGCTTACGCGACATCCGGAGCATTTCAAATCTCCCTGTCAAACTGAGGATCAGGCTGTTTCTTCAGATGCCCGAACATCGCGCTTTCAAATACGTCAAAGTAGTGTTTCGTGCCGTACGCCACATCAAATCTGCTCGCCGTCAACTTCGCAGCGCTACGAAGGCAGTCGTACTCATCAACGGAATCAAGAACCTTGGCAATACGTTTGGCGATACCGTGATGATCGAAGAAATCCACCAGCATTCCATTGTGACCATCGACGATCACCTCCCTTACCGGAGCCGTATCCGACGCTACTACCACACACCCAGCCGCCATCGCCTCCAGTAACGACCACGACATAACAAACGGATACGTCAAATAAACATGAACCTTTGAACAGTCCAGAACTGCCCGGTAAGTCCGGTAAGGAAGCTTCCCTGTGAAATGAACGGTGGAATGATCGAAACTTACCTCTGCCTCCATCCTGCTGCGCCAATTTGCATAGCCAACCGGCTTACCCCCATAACTGACGTCATCACCGCCCACTATGATTATCTGCGCATCGGGACACTCAGCCTGAATATGCGGGATCGCTCGCATAAAACTGTGAAACCCGCGATAAGGCTCAAGATTCCTCGCGACATAAGTAACGATCGGCTGCCCGGCTCTCAGTTCGACGCCATTGGGCAACCTGACGGCCCCAGTTTTCGCCAAACTGGAACTTTGAATGACGCCCTCGTGAATAACCCGAATGGCCGACTGATAAGCTGCAGGAAACAGACTGCGCTGCCACCGCGTGGGCGCAATGGCAGTGTCACATTGCTCAAGATTCAAAAGATGCAGCGAATTGAGCACTCGCAGCCTTGATGACTCTCTTGTGGCTCGCGGGAATTCAGGGTCGAACCCGGAATCTGCGCCCTGCGCCCGATAGTAATATTCGCAATAGTGAATAAGCGGCGCGTCAGGATAGACATCCTTGACGAACAGCGTTTCCCCCCATCCGGGATGAGCGAGAATCACGTCCGGCCGATAACCCGAATGTTTCAGCCGGCTCAGAATTTCAGAAACCTTCTGTCCATCAGTCACCGCTTGTTCGTAACGGGTCAGGTAGGGGTGAATACCGCCCGGTGCTCGGCTGGCAGCGCGGTATCGATATATTTTCACCCCAGCGATACCCGGCGCCGTATCCCGACCTATCGCCAAAACCTCATAACGCCTGTCAATCGCCGCCAGCACCACATGACGGAACTGGCCCGGAAAGTTTTGGTGAATCACAAGAAGCTTCATAGCGGCATCGTCCTTTTATTCGCCGCTGTTGAACTGAGTTTTGCTCACCTCGATCGGCACGAACAGACGCTAACAAATGCAAGGAAATGAAACTGTAGGAAGCGTCTGGGAATGCCCTAGGAGATGGCTAACGGGAAGACTTTTCGACGGTTTGCGTGGTAACGCGGGGCGGCATCCGTTGGCGGATTTGACGGTTTACTGAGCCAGACGCAGGGTCGGACCGGACGCAAATCTACATCCTGTCCGACCGCCAACACGGCGTTTAACTGGACACAAAGACTCGTACTTGGTTTATGGAATGTGTTCACCGCGTGTTTTTACACTCGTGAACGCTGGAAGCGCCTACCTGCGCTTTCCCAAGGACGACTCTTTGACTATGGACAGTCTCATGACGGGCAACACCCTCGTACGCACACCTTCGCTGACACACCCGCTCCTCCCCGACGAAACTGAAGGCATCGAAGCGCTGGCGACTGTCACTGACAGCACGATTGAACACCCATTGGGCAATCTGGGTGGGGCGTTGTCCTGGCCCATTCCACTGAGTGCTGACGAACAACGCCGCCTGCGTCTGATCACCATGAGCCATGCACACCACTTGGGCGACCAACCGCTGGTGATGCAGATCAAGGGCGGTGTGCTGGAGTTCTTGCGTTATCAGCACCCTCTCCCCCAGCAAGTGGCCAACGACCCTGCAAAAATGCTCGACGCGCTGCTCCGCTCCCCGCAAGGGCAATCGATGGGCAAAACGCTGCAACAGAGAATGCAAGGCATCGACAGCGATAGCAGCGTCATGGATTACCTGCTGGCGGGGATCGCACTGCAGATGGATCCTGAGTCGATCACTGACCCTGACCGCAACAAAACAGCGGGCTTCGATCTGGCCAGTCAACAACATTGTGGCCGGCATGCGTCTGCCGTCGTGGATGACCTCGCTGCACACTTGATCGGTGAAACCAGAACCAGCCCCGGACTGGCAAAAGTCGCTACCCACCTTTTGCTGGCCAGGCTGGCCCCGCAATATCTGATTGCCGACATTCCTCAGAATGTGAAAGTGGGCAGTCTGGCCTGGGCCAACCTCACCATGGCGGCAATGGCCATCGAGGCTCAAACACCGGGCAAAGTCTCCGGCCTGACGTTTTCCCAAGTCATGAGCGGGGCTGAAAGTGCCAGCCTGACTGACCCGGCATCTACTCAATGCATTCAGACAGCCGTCTTACTCGATTGGGCTGTCGCCAACGAAATCATCCGGAAAAGAAACGATGACACCCATACCGCCGGACAACTTGAAACAATAAGAACGACATTTAACCAAGAGCTTGAAGAGCGACTTGCTGCCGCCAGGAATCTGGACAAGGCATTACCGACACGAAAAGACATTGCCCTGACACTATTGATAGAGCGGTTTGGCGACTTGGGTCCGCTTTTCGACGTCAAGGCACTCCGCACCGATACGTATCGCGGCGAGAGTGGACAGACAGGTTTTAGCGGCACTCATTCGCTACTGGATTACGCGATGATGGACTTGCCGAATCCGCGTCCGCTTGCATCAAATGATGCCCGCCTCCCACTTGAGGCATTGAACAACAACCCGACGTTCGGTGTGCGCGAGGCCTTCGACCGGCAGTTCGCACGCGCAATTCTGGAAAAAAAGGCTGCCGTCAATACAACGATCAGGCACATGATCTCTCTGCTCCCACCAGAAGACAGAAAGAACTTCGAATTTGGAAAAGTCAGTTTTTTCCAACAAGGTTCATTTGTCTCGGATGGCTTTTTCAATCATGCCCCTTGCCCCAACGAGGCCGGACTGCTCATCAGGACGGAGCTGAGCGGCACGATCCAGGCGTATGAAATCAACATCAATAACGACACGATTGAACGGACAGCCCTGCACAAGGCAAAGCAACAGGAATCGAGGCAAGCCAACAAATATTTCACGACCAAAGAGCTTGTCCCCCGTGAGGCGGCAAATGAACTGGGTCGTGAGTACGCTCTGAGCGAATCACTGGTAAACAGTTTCAGCAGCGCTCGATCCCGCGCGATTGCCGACGCCCTTGTGCAACATCTCGACCTGGATGACCCCGCAATCAAAGAGCTGGCACGCGGGCAGACACCCATGGACGAATATTACCGGCCCAAACCGCTGGGTGAGTTTTTGTTGAACCTGATCCCCTTCAGATCCGCCATTGTCAACTTTCAAAAGGGCAACTACGGCGAGGCGGTGTTTGATCTCACCGTGGATATATTCGGTTTTCTCACGGCGGGCGCTGCCACAGCAGGAAAACTGATCAGGATCGGCAGGACTGCGCTGTCCACCGGCGCCAAGGCATTGAAGACCGTCCATGTCATCGGTGTCGCCACCATTGATGTGCTCAACCCGCTGGGTGGCTTGGCTGATCTGACCAGACTCGTGGGCACCGGCGGCCTTTATCTGCTGTCCAGAGGCGCCAAAGCCGTCAACCGGCTCAGGGGGGCCGCCGACCGTTACGATGTATTGAAAGCGCTCAGCACACAGTATGACGCGGCGGCAACGGGCACTGTAAAAGTGACTGGCCAGACGGTGGAAGGGGCGGCCGTGTTGAAGAACGGTCAATGGTATTCATTTGATGCCGACACAATGCGACCTTACGGCAGCCCGCTAGAGGAATTCGCCGTCGCCACCCAGGCGGTTGCCGGTGAAGTGCTCACTTCACACGTCGCTGAGTGGCACGAACTGAGTCATGCCCTGTTCAGCCGCTACAGTGTGCCCGAATCGATAATCGCCGGTCTCTCTCGCAACAGCCAAGGGGTGTATGTTGCCGCCGATGGGCACCTCTCCCACATACGCCATACCAATGGCAGCGGTGAAACGGCGGTGTACGAGGTCAGGCAAGTCACTCGCACTGAAGAAGGCGTCGTGCAGGCGCAGATATATCACCACAACCGGCAAACCGGATTGCTGGTTCAGCATCTCCAAGGTGATCAGTGGCAACGACTGGGATTGTTTGGTGGGGGGCAAATCACGGCGGATCACTTGCGGGCGTGGGAGGCGTTGCCGCAAGCGGAACAGAAGAGGCTGACCATTCCGGGCTTTGCGCGTCAGAACGGAGTGTCGGCCAAAACCTTGGCGTACTACGTAGAACCCGAGGGTCAGTTGAGCGCTGCCGGTTTGCTCATGCGTAACCGACCTGCCAACACCCCTTTCAACAAGGTGACTCATGTACATGTCCGTGATTGGCACACCATGACACAGCCGGCGCGTGACGCAATGACCATGGAAGGATTTGCCGGTCATCACCACCTTAGTCCGAACTCGTTCAAATCTTATGTGCGGGCCGATGGGCTCGGGCCCGCTGGTGAAACGCTGCTGAACAGAATGGCCGGCAGCTCTTATAACGCGATTACCGATGACCATTTACGCACGTGGAAAGGGTTGTTCGAGCAACCGGACAACTCAGTCACGCCGCAAGCGTTCATACGGGAACACGGGTTCAGCCCGAACTCTTGGAAACATCACGTAAAAGTTGATGGCACCTTGAAAGATGAGACTGTGCAGCGTCTTGATCAAGCCCGGCAGAAGTCCGCAGTGCCTGTCGCTGCGTCGCCAGCCCGGGTTCCGGCGCGGGTTCCGGGCGGACTGGAGGAGAAGATCACTGCCGAAAATCTACTGAATTGGGAGGCGGTGTCGCGTAACGGACAGGGGAACACGAGTCGTGCAGACTTTGCCCGGCAACATAACCTGTCCCGGCCAACGTTTGAATACTACGTGCAACCTGACGGCCAACTGAGTGCTACGGGCGCAATTGTGCGCAACCGCCCCGCCAATACCCCCTTCAATAAAGTGATCCAAACGCATATCGATCATTGGCAAAACATGACGCAACGAGAGCGTGACGCAATGACCATGGAGGGATTTGCCGGTCATCATCACCTTCATCCGGGGACGTTCAAAAGCTTTGTGCGGCGCAATGGCAGCTTGGGGCCTGCCGGTAAAGCGCTATTGAACAGGGCAACCGGCACGGCCTATAACGCGATTACCGATGATCATCTACGTGAGTGGAGCCGGCAATTCGGGCAACCGGATAATTTGGTCACGGCAGCGGAGTTCGTCAGTCAACACGGATTTAGCCCAACCTCTTGGCATGCGCAAGTAAGAGCTAATGGATCTTTACGAGATGCGACTGCGCAGCGTCTCTATCCAACAGAGGGCGACGTTGCACTACTCCCTTCCGCGCCCCAGAAACCTGATGCAAGTGCGAGCCTGCCGGCTCATGTGTCAGGCCGGCATAGTGAGTTAATTACTGCTGAGCACTTATTGGCTTGGGAAGCCTTACCGCGAGCAGAACAGCTGTCGCTTACCCGCGAGGGTTTTGCCCGCCAGAAAGGTCTATCCGGCAAAACCTTTGCATACTATGTGGAGCCCGACGGACAGTTGAGCGCCGCGGGCATGATCGTACGTGAACGCCCCGCCGGCACACCCGTAAATCAGGTAACCGGTACGCATATTCGTGATTGGCAAGCCATGACACAACCGTTGCGTGATGCAATGACCATGGAGGGATTTTCCGGTCTTCATCACCTTCATCCGGGTTTGTTTAAAAGTATCGTCCGGCAAAATGGAAGCCTGGCACCTGCCGGTGAAGCGAAAATGAACAGGGCGGCAGGCGTTGTTTACAACTCGATTAGAGATGAGCATCTAAGCCTGTGGAAAACACTCTTCGAGAAGTCGGACAACACCGTCACAGTAGAGGAATTCGTACGCCAGCACGGATTAAGCCCCAACTCCTGGCGGCGACTTGTCAGAGCTAACGGACTCTTGAAAGATACCGCTTTGCGGCGTCTCGAACATGCAGGGAAAAGCACCGCCCTGTCTCCCGCGCCTCAACAAATCGAGACAAGTCCGGGACAAAAGCGGCCTGCACAGGAATCCCTCGATCCGACCCAGCCGAAGAAGTCTGCCGACACACCACAAAACCCAGAACAAGCTCCCGGCCCCTCCTCGGACATCCTGCCTGTCGCAATCAAGGTTGAAACTGGAACGTCCTCGTCATTGCCTCACCAGGTCGACAACACATTGCCAATCCTGCAGGACCCAAAGAACCCCAGGCTCAGCTTGACCCATGCATTAGAGGGGCCGATAGATGATATCCGTATCGCCCACTGGAGTGGCCTGCTTGACGGTCTCGATAACGCAGGCAAAAAACGCGTCTCAAGCCAGATCAAGGAGTCGATCAAAGACTGGTTGCGAACAGAGGGACAGCATCAGTCGCGGTTTGATCAGACGCTGGAAGTGCTCACGGCACTGGATGACGGTGGACCCAATCGTGGCGCGTCGGTGTGGGCGCGACGCGATATCGCCAGATTTGAAGTGCTGGGACCGTATGCAGGCAAGTTTCATGAATCAGATGCGTCGTTGTTTCAGGAGATACGCAAACAAGGTTCACGGGCCGTACTGACCTACTTGTTCGGCACACGGTCGGGCAATCGCTCGGTGAGTGCGCTGCACACGGGCAATACCCTGAGCCTGATCAATACCTCGCAACTGGGCAGTGGACCGGCATGGAAATCGAATAACGTCATTTCCATTGCAGCGGGGAAAAACCTGACGTTCTTCGTGGCGCTGCAAGACATCAGCAAGGGTGATGAATTGCTGATGGATTACGGCCTGCTCTATCAGCCCGTACCTGATATAGCGATCAAACAGGACCCAGGTCGCTGATTGCCCCGTTCAGGTGCCGAAGCGCCTGCGGCCAATGATCCTGGTGGGCGCTGTAAAGTGGCGCCTTCATCCTGACGATAGTCGCGGGCACAAAAAAGCGGCGCTTCAAGCGCCGCTTTTCATTTGCGGGTGATTACCAGCGGTTGCCACGTCCGTTATGGTCGCCGCGTCCGCTGTGTCGGTCGTAGTTACCTCGACCGCGGTGATCGTTATCCCAACCGCCGCGACGGTGGCCTTCCCAGCGCCCACGATCATTGTCGTGCCAGCGGCGGCTTTCGTAATAACGTGGAGCCGGTTGGTAGTAACGCGGCGCCGATTGGTAATAGCGCGGTTGCTGGTAATACCGCGGGGCTGGCTGGTAGTAGCGTGGCTGCGCGTAATACGTGCTGCCACCGCGGTAATAGGTGCCGCCCGTGTTGTAGTAGGCCGGTGCGGGTGACGTGTAAACCTCTGAGCTGTAATACGAGTCCGCGTAAGAGTAAGGGACGCATCCGGCAACGGAGAACATCAACGCAGCAAGCAGAAGAATTCGTCTATACATGGCGGCCTCCTGGACCGCGGGTTGGCCGCACCAGCGACGCTGGCAGGCATCAGTCATTTAATCGGTGACTGACGAAAAATCAGACAGCGTTTTCCGCATCTGGTGCGCTCCTGCAACAAGTTGAAACAAGTGATTGATGAAATCCTGTTCATTTGGAAAACGCTGTCATTCAGCCGCTGATTAATGGTGGCCACCGTGATATCCGCCGCCGTGATAACCCCGTCCGTAACCACCTCGATAGCCGTAGCCACCGTGGTAATAACGCGCACCGCCGTAGTAGCGCGGGCCGTAATAACCCCCGTAGTAATAAGGCGAGTAATAACCGGGATAGTAGCTAGACGGATACGCATCGTAGGGACCGGCATAGTAGTAACACCCGGACAGACCGAAACCGAGCACCGCGCCCAGCAGCCCCCTTCGCAACGTTTTGGGAATAAGCATGGCGGCCTCCTGGAAAGACCTGCGACAGCAGTCGGCACAGACCGGCTGACACCTGTTTTGACTGGCAAAGCCATGCCGAGTGCCGACACCTCAAGATCATCGGATCAGCGGCAAACACGCTGCATCGCGGTGCAGCCGCGCACCAACACAAAGCGCCGAACCAGACTTGTAATCCTCCCGCGCCTACCCGCAACCCCGTGCCAGAGCGCCTGACGCAACTTGGCACGCCTCTCGCTTTAGCAAACCCGTGCAGGAGTCATCACAGGTTCGCGGCACCACAATTTGCAATGGCTGACTAGGGTTCCGGCTCGCGATCGCGAGTGGCTGGTCCGAGAGTTGGCGACCTCCAGTTGAGGTTACACGGCGGGACAAAAGCCCGGGAGACAAGCCACCGTTCGCGGTGCCGCGTTGCCTTCCTGTCCGCCCTCGATCAACTGGAGAACCCATCATGTCCCGACTACGTTTGCCCGCCCTGCTCGCCGCCGCGTTCGCCGCGCTCCTCAGCACCCAATCCCCCGCCGCCCAGAAGGATCACTTCAGCGTCTGCTGGACGATCTACGCCGGCTGGATGCCCTGGGAATACGCCGGCAGCCAGGGCATCGTCGACAAATGGGCGAAGAAGTACGGGATCAAGATCGACGTCGTGCAACTCAATGACTACGTCGAATCGATCAACCAGTACACCGCCGGCCAGTTCGACGGCTGCACCATGACCAACATGGACGCACTGACCATTCCTGCGGCAGGCGGCGTCGACAGCACTGCGCTGATCGTCAGCGACTTCTCCAACGGCAACGACGGCATCGTCCTCAAGGGCACCGGCAAGACAGTCGCCGACCTCAAGGGCATGGACGTCAATCTGGTCGAACTGTCGGTCTCGCACTACCTGCTCGCCCGCGCGCTGGACTCGGTTGACCTGAGCGAGAAAGACCTGAAAGTGGTCAACACCTCCGACGCCGATATCTCCGCCGCTTTCAACACCGAACAGGTCAACGCCGTCACTACTTGGAACCCGATGCTCTCGGACATCAAGGCCAAACCGGGCGTGACCGAAGTGTTCAATTCCAGCCAGATTCCTGGCGAGATCATGGACATGATGGTGGTCAACAGCGCCACCCTCAAAGACAACCCGGCGCTGGGCAAAGCGCTGACCGGTGCGTGGTTCGAAGTGGTCGAGCTGATGAACGCCAAAAACGCCGCGAGCAAAGCCGCGCTGGAGCACATGGCCAAGGCCTCGGGCACGGATCTGGCCGGATTCCAGGCACAACTGGACACTACCAAACTGTTCGCCACACCGAAGGAAGCCTTGAGCTTCGCTACCAGCAAGCAACTGCCGGAAACCATGCGCAAGGTCGCCGAGTTCTCCTTCCAGCACGGCTTGCTCGGCGAAGGCGCGAAAGACACCAGCGCGGTCGGCATGGCCTTCGCCAACGGCGTGACCAGTGGCGATACCGGCAACCTCAAGCTGCGTTTCGATCCGACCTACGTGCAGATGGCCGCCGACGCCAAGCTGTAAGCCACGGAGGATTTGGCCATGCGCCTGATCAATCGCCACCCGGATCGCCCGAGTCACCTGTTGTTGGTGATCCTGCCGTTCGCCCTGGTGCTGTTCGCCTACTTCATGGGTTCGGCCGAGCGCCTGGCGGACAACCCCAACGACAAACTGCTGCCCAGCGCCGTGCAGATGACCGACGCGGTAAAACGCCTGGCCTTCAATGCCGACAGCCGCACCGGTGACTACCTGTTGTGGCAGGACACCGCGTCGAGCCTGCGGCGTCTGGCCATCGGCCTCGGCATCGCTGCATTGGCCGGGCTGTGCCTGGGCATCGCCGCCGGCACGTTGCCGTTGTTTGGCGCGCCGTTGTCGCCGCTGCTAACGGTGCTGTCGATGGTGCCACCGCTGGCAATCCTGCCGATTCTGTTCATCGTCTTCGGCTTGGGCGAGTTGTCGAAAGTCATGCTGATCGTGATCGGCATCACCCCCGCGCTGGCTCGCGATCTGGAACAACGCGCCCGGGAAATCCCCGTCGAACTGCTGATCAAGGCACAGACCCTCGGCGCCTCGACCTGGACGCTGATGCTGCGGGTGGTGCTGCCGCAACTGCTGCCGCGCTTGCTGATCTCGTTACGGCTGATGCTCGGTTCGGCGTGGCTGTTCCTGATTGCCGCCGAAGCGATCGCCTCCACCGACGGCCTCGGCTACCGGATTTTTCTGGTGCGGCGTTATCTGGCGATGGACGTGATTCTGCCGTACGTGGTGTGGATCACCCTCCTCGCCTGGCTGATGGATTGGGGCCTGAAGTACCTGACCCGTCGCGCCTTCCCTTGGTATGAGGGGGCGACCAAATGAGCTTCATCACGGTCAAAAACGTCTGGCAGCAATACGCCGATCAAGTGGTGCTGGAAGGCTTGAACCTGAGCGTCAACGAGGGCGAGTTCTGCACTCTGGTCGGCGCGTCCGGTTGCGGCAAATCGACCTTCCTGCGCCTGCTGCTCGGTCAGGAAACGGCGAGTCGCGGCGAGATTCTGCTCGACGGTCAAGCGCTGACCAGCGAGCCGGATGCCAGCCGTGGCGTGGTGTTCCAGCGCTACTCGGTGTTCCCGCATTTGAGCGTGCTCGACAACGTCGCACTCGGCCTTGAACTGCCGCGTGCGCCGCTGCTGGGGCGGTTGTTCGGCAGTGCCAAACGTGAGGCTCGCGATCAGGCCGCGACATTGCTCGACAAAGTCGGCCTCGGCCATGCGCTCGACAAGTTCCCGGCGCAGCTGTCCGGCGGCATGCAGCAACGGCTGGCGATTGCCCAGGCGCTGATCATGAAACCGCGCGTGTTGCTGCTCGACGAACCGTTCGGCGCACTCGATCCGGGCATCCGCAAAGACATGCACGCCTTGCTGCTGGAGCTGTGGCGCGAGACCCAGTTGACCGTGTTCATGGTCACCCACGACTTGTCTGAAGGCTTCAGCCTCGGCACCCGTCTGCTGGTGTTCGACAAGGTCCGCCTCGACCCGCACGCCCCCGGCGCCTATGGCGCACGCATCACCTACGACATCCCTTTGAACAGCGACCGCCGCGCCCAGCGCGCCGCCGTCGACGCCCTGCCGTTGCCACTGGCAGGCGCCCTTCGCACCGCTTGAGAGGACTGCTCCAATGACTGATTCGACCCAACTGTTCCCACCGTTTGCCGAAGAAATGCTCCCCGGTGGCGGCCACCGCTCCTTCGTATTGAAGCGCGGTCAATTGCTGCGCCTGACCGATCTGCGCGGCGGCGCCAACGTCAGCCTGACCCTGCTCAACGCCAATGAAAAAACCGAGCGGCTGAACCTGCCCGACAGCCTCAAATGCCAACACACCGCCAAGCTCACCAGCGGCCACTGCCTGTACTCGGACATGGGCCGCGTACTCGCCGCAATCACCGCCGACACCTGCGGTTGGAGCGACAGCCTCGGCGGTGTGCTCTGCGCCGAAGAGGTCGCGCAGAAGTACGGTCAGGGCCGCTATCAGGAACTGCGCAACGGTTTCTTCCGCAACGGCACCGACAACCTGTTGGTGGAACTCGGCAAGTGGGGCCTGGGCCTCTCCGATCTGTTGATGACCCTCAATCTGTTCAGCCGGGTCAACGTCGATGAGGCCGGGGGTTTTCACTTCGTCGAGGGCAACTCCAAGGCCGGCGATTACATCGAGTTGTATGCGCCGATGGACACGCTGGTGGTGCTCACCGCGCTGCAACATCCGATGGACCCGTCCCCTGAGTACGCGCCAAAACCGCTGAAGCTGAGCTGGATGAACGCCGACGCCAGCGTCGCCGAACACTGCCGCACCTCGCGCCCGGAAAATGAGCGCGGCTTTATCAATACCGACCGTTTGTTCGCCTGAGGACTGCTGCCATGTCAGTTGCTATTGCCACTTCGCAAAACCACCCCGACACAGCGGTGTACCGCGCCACGATCCCGGCCGGTGAGCCATGGCTGATGGAGGTCAAGGCCGGCCAGACCCTGCGTATCCTCGACCTGGAAGGCAATCAGGCCGTCGATACGTTGTTCTACAGCCTCGCCAATCCCAAGGAACGCTACGACGTGCAGCGCACCTTGCGTCGGCAGAACAGCGTCTACCTGAGCACCGGCAGCGTGCTGTATTCCAACCTCGGCAAACCGATGCTGACCATCGTCGCCGACACCTGCGGACGCCACGACACCCTCGGCGGCGCCTGCGCGCAAGAGAGCAACACCGTGCGCTATGCCCTGGAAAAACGCTACATGCACAGCTGCCGCGACAACTACCTGCGCGCTTGTGCCCATGACGGGCGACTGGGCAAAGGCGACATCGGGCCGAACATCAATTTCTTCATGAATGTACCGGTGACGGCGGATGGCGGGCTGACCTTCGAGGACGGGATTTCGGCGCCGGGCAAGTACGTCGACCTGCGTGCAGAGATGGATGTGATTGTGTTGATTTCCAACTGCCCGCAATTGAACAACCCGTGCAACGCCTACAACCCGACACCTGCGGAGCTGCTGGTATGGAACTGAAAATCAGCCGGTTACGCAGTTGGCTATTCGCCCTGTGCCAGGCCCGCTCCGGCCAGTGCCTGAAATCGCCCAAACAACGCTAAACCCTGTGGGAGCTGGCTTGCCAGCGATGGCGGTGTGTCAGTCACCATTGATGTTGGAAGTGCTGACGTCATCGCTGGCAAGCCAGCTCCCACAGGGAATTTCAGGTGGTTTGAAGTCAATGTGGTTTTTCATCCGGGACGGCCCGGATGTCTGTCGAAAAACGGCGGGACGGCCCGCTTCCCCTTCAGGGGTTATGCCATGTTCGAAAAAGTCCTCATCGCCAACCGTGGCGCCATCGCCTGCCGCATCCTGCGCACCCTCGCTTCACTGCAGGTCAAAGGTGTGGCCGTGTATTCCGAAGCCGACGCCGCCAGCCTGCACATCCTGCACGCCGATGAAGCGCACAGCCTCGGTGAAGGCGCCGCCGCCGGCACCTATCTGGCGGTCGAGAAAATCCTCGCCATCGCCAAACAAAGCGGCGCCACGGCGATCCATCCCGGTTACGGGTTTCTCTCGGAGAACGCCGCGTTCGCCGAAGCCTGCGAAGCGCACGACATCGCCTTCATCGGCCCGACGCCGGAACAACTGCGGGTGTTCGGCCTCAAGCACACCGCCCGTGCGCTGGCCAAACAGCACGGCGTGCCCATGCTCGAAGGCACCGAACTGCTCGACAGCCTCGACGCCGCGCTGATTGCCGGCGAACAAGTCGGCTACCCGGTAATGCTGAAAAGCACCGCCGGCGGTGGCGGCATCGGTATGCGCGTGTGCCGCAGCGCCAGCGAATTGAGCGAATCCTTCGAAGCGGTGAAACGCCTCGGTCAGAACAACTTCAGCGACGCTGGCGTGTTCATCGAGAAGTACATCCAGCGCGCCCGGCACCTGGAGGTGCAAGTGTTCGGCGACGGTCGCGGTGAGGTCATCGCCCTCGGCGTGCGCGACTGCTCGGTGCAGCGGCGCAATCAGAAAGTCCTCGAAGAAACCCCCGCGCCGAACCTGCCGGACGGCATGGCCGAAGAGTTGTGCGCAGCGGCGATCAAACTGGCGAAAGCGGTGAACTATCGCAGCGCCGGCACCGTGGAATTCGTCTTCGACAGCGAAGCGCAGCGTTTCTATTTTCTTGAAGTGAACACGCGTTTACAGGTCGAGCATGGCGTCACCGAACAGGTCTGGGGTGTCGATCTGGTGCGCTGGATGGTGGAGCTGGCGGCGGGTGATTTGCCGCCGCTAAGCGAGTTGTATCGCCAGTTGAAACCTGAAGGCCACGCAATTCAGGCACGGCTGTACGCGGAAGACCCGGGCCGTGATTTCCAGCCGAGTCCGGGTTTGCTGACGGCAGTGGAATTCCCGCCGGCCAACGGCATTCAACTGCGCATCGATACCTGGATCGAGGCCGGTTGCGAGATTCCGCCGTACTTCGACCCGATGATTGCCAAAGTCATTACCTGGGCGCCGAGCCGCGAACAGGCGCGTGCCGAGTTGCATCAAGCGTTAGGCGACAGTCTGTTGTACGGCGTGGAAACCAACCGCGATTACCTGCGGCAGATTCTGCTCGACACGCCGTTCGCCAGCGGCGAGCCGTGGACCCGTTGCCTGGAAGGTCTGGTCTATCGCGCCAACACTGTCGAAGTGCTCAGCGCCGGCACGCAAACCAGCGTGCAGGACTATCCCGGTCGCCTCGGCTACTGGGCGGTCGGTGTGCCGCCATCGGGGCCGATGGACAGTCGCGCGCTGCGTCTGGGTAATCGTCTGCTCGGCAATGCTGAAGGCGCGGCGGCGCTGGAAATCACCATGAGCGGGCCACTGTTGCGCTTCAATTGTGAGGCGGTGGTCGCGGTGACGGGTGCGCCGATTGGTCTGACGCTTGAGGGTGAAAGCGTGCCGATGAACACCGCCCTGCTGATCCCGGCGGGCGCAACGTTGCATCTGGGCAGCATCAGCGGCGCTGGTGCACGCAGTTATCTGTGCCTGCGCGGCGGCTTGCAGGTGCCGGATTATCTGGGCAGCAAAAGCACCTTCACCCTGGGTCAGTTTGGTGGGCACGGTGGTCGGGCGTTGCGCGCCGGTGATGTGTTGCATATCCCTGCGCTGAAGGACCGCAGTGCTGGTGAGCAACTGGCCGAGCAGCACATCACCGCGTTGCCGGCGGTGCGGCAGATCCGGGTGATTTACGGCCCGCACGCGGCACCGGAATACTTCACTGAAAACTACATCGGCACGTTCTTTGAAACCCAGTGGGAAGTGCATTTCAACTCCAGCCGCACTGGCGTCCGGCTGATCGGGCCGAAGCCGGAATGGGTGCGCGCCGACGGCGGCGAGGCCGGGTTGCATCCGTCGAACATTCACGACAATCCGTATGCCATCGGCGCCGTCGATTTCACCGGTGACATGCCGGTGATCCTCGGCCCGGATGGCCCGAGCCTTGGCGGGTTTGTCTGCCCGGTGACGGTGATCGAGGCGGATCTGTGGCAACTGGGGCAGCTCAAGGCGGGCGATAAAATCCAGTTCATTCCCGTCGACCTCAAGACCGCCCGGGATCTTGCCTGTCAATGGGATAACTGTGGGAGCTGGCTTGCCAGCGATGGGGCCCGTCCAGACACCGCATTAACTTCATCGCTGGCAAGCCAGCTCCCACAGGATCTTGTGTCGCCTGTGGTGCTGGCGTTGGGTCAGGGTGATATGCGACTTGTCGGGCGGGTTTCCGGCGACACCCATTTACTGCTGGAAATCGGCGAGCCTGAACTCAATCTTGTTCTGCGCTTCCGCGCTCACGCCCTCATGCAAGCGTTGGAACACAAAACCCTGCACGGCGTGATCGACCTCACCCCCGGCATTCGCTCGCTGCAAATCCACTATCAACCCGAGCAACTGCCATTGGCCGATCTGCTCGGCCTCATCGCCGGCGAGTGGGACGCGGTGTGCGCCGCCAAGGACCTGCAAGTGCCGTCGCGCATCGTCCATTTGCCGCTGTCGTGGGACGACCCGGCCTGTCAGTTGGCCATCGAAAAATACATGACCACCGTGCGCAAGGACGCGCCGTGGTGCCCGAGCAATCTGGAGTTCATCCGCCGCATCAACGACCTACCCAATCTCGACGAAGTACAGCGCACGGTGTTCGACGCGAGCTATCTGGTGATGGGCCTTGGCGACGTTTACCTCGGTGCGCCGGTGGCCACGCCGCTCGATCCGCGTCATCGCCTGGTCACGACCAAATACAACCCGGCACGCACCTGGACCGCCGAGAATTCGGTGGGCATCGGCGGCGCCTACATGTGCGTGTACGGCATGGAAGGCCCCGGCGGTTATCAGTTTGTCGGGCGCACTTTGCAGATGTGGAATCGCTATCGCGAAGTCGCCGCGTTCGATGGCAAACCGTGGTTGCTGCGCTTCTTCGACCAGATCCGTTTCTACCCGGTCAGCGCCGCCGAACTGCTGCGCATCCGCCGCGATTTTCCGCTGGGGCGCTTCGATCTCAACATCGAACACAGCCAGATCAACCTTGCCGATTATCAGGCTTTTCTCAATCGTGAAGCCAAAGGCATCAGTGCCTTTCGTGCCCAGCAACAGGGCGCGTTCAATGCCGAGCGCGAACGCTGGATCGCCAGCGGTCAGGCGCATTTCGACAGCGAAGAAGCCGTCCCGGAATCGACCGAGGAGGCGCCACTGGCCGACAGTGAACACAGCATCGACAGCCACATCGCCGGCAATCTCTGGCAGGTGCAGGTCGAGGCCGGTAGCCGTGTCGCGGCGGGTGACGTGCTGGTGATTCTCGAGTCGATGAAGATGGAAATCCCGGTACTCGCGCCGATGGCCGGGGTGGTGCGCGAGATTCGCGTGCAGCCCGGTTCGGCGGTGCGTGCCGGACAACGGGTCGTGGTACTGGCACTCGACTGAAGCCAATTGGATAAGGATCAACTCATGAATCTGCAACTCGATGTTCTGCGCCAGGCCTATCGCAATGGCGACACAACACCGCGTCAACTGCTGCTGAAACTGCGCGAAAAAGCCGCCGCGCTGAACCCGGATTATCACCTGTTCATTCATCTGCTCAGCGTCACCGAACTGGAGCCGTATCTCGCCGCCCTCGACGGTCGCGACCTCGACAACCTGCCGCTGTTCGGCGTGCCGTTTGCGATCAAGGACAACATTGATCTGGCGGGCATCCCGACCACCGCCGCGTGCCCGGACTTTGCTTATGTGCCGGAGCGCTCGGCGACCATCGTCGAGCAACTGATAGCGTTGGGGGCAATTCCGCTGGGCAAGACCAATCTCGATCAATTCGCCACGGGCCTCAACGGCAGCCGCTCGCCTTATGGCGCGTGCCCGAACAGCGTGTTGAGCGAGTATCCGTCCGGCGGATCCAGCGCCGGGTCGTCGCTGGTGGTGGCATTGGGCGTGGCGAGTTTTGCCCTGGGCACCGACACCGCAGGCTCCGGCCGGGTGCCGGCGGCGCTGAACAATCTGGTCGGGTTGAAGGCGAGCAAAGGGCTGATTTCCACAACTGGCGTGCTGCCGGCGTGTCGCACGCTGGACTGCGTGACCACGTTCACCGCAACGGCGCGTGAGGCCAGTCAGTTGCTGGCACTGACCGCCAGGCTTGATCCTCGCGACGAATACAGCCGCCGCAATCCATCGTGGAATGACGGCTCGGCGTTTGGTGCGCCACGCCCATTTCGTTTCGGTGTGCCGCGCGCGCAGGACCTTGAGTTCTTCGGCTGCGTCGAAGGCCCGCTGTTGTTCGGCGATGCCATCGACCGGCTCAAGGCTTTGGGTGGCGAAGCGGTCGAACTGGATCTGTCGCCTTTCCTTGAAGCCGCGCGCCTGCTTTACGAGGGGCCTTGGGTCGCCGAGCGCTACAGCGTGGCGGGCGAGTTGATGGAGAAAAATCCCGAGGCCGTTTTGCCGGTGATCCGCGCCGTGCTGGCCAAGGCTCCGGCGGTGACCGGCGTGCAGACCTTCCGCGCGCAGTATCGGCTGCAAGCCCTGAAAGCCCTGTGCGATCAGGCCCTCGAAGGCCTCGACTGCGTACTCACCCCGACCATCGGCCGCCCGGTGACCCTCGCCGAACTGCACGCCGAACCGGTGCTGCGCAACTCCGAACTGGGTTACTACACCAACTTCATGAACCTGCTCGACTACACCGCCGTCGCCGTGCCGAGCGCGTTTATGGCCAGCGGTTTGCCGTGGGGCGTGACGCTGTTTGGCCGGGCGTTCACCGATCAATATCTGCTGAGCGTGGCCGATGCGCTGCAGCGTCAACAGGATTGCGACCTGCCGACACCGGCGAACGCAGCTCGCCATGATCGCGCACGCATCGTGGTGTGTGGCGCGCATCTGCAAGGGTTGGCGTTGAACTGGCAACTGACCCAGCGGGGTGGGAGATTGCTGGAGACCACGTTCAGTTCGCCGGACTATCAACTGCACGCGTTGGCCGGCGGCCCGCCGCTGCGTCCGGGGATGGTGCGGGTCAAGGACGGCGGCGTGGCGATTGCGGTGGAGGTGTGGGAACTGCCGAGCAGTGAGTTGGGCTCGTTCCTGACCGGGATTCCGGCACCGCTGGGACTGGGCAAGGTGCAACTGGCGGATGGACGTTGGGAGAGCGGGTTTATTTGTGAGCCGTATGGTCTGGAGGGTGCGCTGGACATCAGCCATTTGGGGGGATGGCGGGCGTATCTTGAAACTCGGAGCTGATCCAGAAACCAGCCCTCACCCTAGCCCTCTCCCGGAGGGAGAGGGGACTGACCGAGGTGTCTTTAAGATAGTTGTCATTCGGTGATACCGAGCCGAACACAATTTTTGAAATCACCACAATCTAGCTCCCTCTCCCTCCGGGAGAGGGCTGGGGTGAGGGAGCTATCCTTCTGACACACCCTCTGCGTCATATTCCCCGCCATTTCAGGCATAAATCCCGCAGTCTTTTACCGCCCATCCCACTAGAATGCATGCCATCGGGCCACTGCTAACGGATCTGCCATGCCGCTTCGTTCTCCCCTGTACTCGCAACGCTCGCTGGTCCTGACGCTGATCGCCCTGCTCGGCGCCGGGTTCCTCGCCACATCGTTGCTGAGTTACTACGCCTCCCGCGCGTCGATCCGCGACAACATCGTCAACACCGAACTGCCGCTGACGTCCGACACGGTCTACTCGGAAATCCAGAAAGACCTGGTCCGGCCGATCCTGATTTCCTCGATGATGTCCCGCGACACCTTCATGCGCGACTGGGTGGTCAATGGCGAGCAGAATCCCGAGCAGATGACCCGCTACCTCGACGAGGTCATGAGCCATTACGGCGCCTACACCGCGTTCTTCGTTTCCGACAGCACCCACACCTACTATCACGCCAAAGGCGTGCTCAAGCAGGTCAAGGTCGATGAGCCGCGTGACGCCTGGTACTTCCGCGTGCGCGACATGAAGGATCCGTACGAGATCAACGTCGACCCGGATCTGGCCAACAAGGACAACCTGACCTTCTTCATCAACTACAAGGTTTACGACTACCACAACCGCTTCATCGGCGCGGCAGGTGTCGGCCTGACCGTGGACGCGGTGATCAAGCTGATCGACAAATATCAACAGCGCTATCAACGCAGCGTGTACTTCGTCGACACCTTCGGCCGACTGGTGTTGACTGGCGCTGATGGCGGCCCGGAGGGCGCGCACAGCGGCCAGAGCCTCGGCGAACTCGAAAGCATGAAAAGCCTGGTCAGCCAGTTGCCCAAACCGCACAGCGGCAGCTACGAATATTCCACCCAGGGCCAAGGGCACTTCCTCAACGTAAGATTTATCCCGGAGCTGAACTGGTATCTGTTCGTCGATAAACGCGAAGACGGCGCGCTGAGTGAAATCCGCCAGTCGCTGTACCTGAATCTGCTGATCTGCCTGCTGGTGACGCTGATTGTCCTGGCGCTGCTCAACCGCGTGATCAAGCGCTATCAAAGCAAAATCCAGGCGCAGGCCATTCTCGACAGCCTCACCGAACTGCCCAACCGCCGAGGCTTCGACATTCTCGCCGTGCAGGCCCTGCACGAAGCGCAACGCGAGACCAAACCACTCACGGCGTTGCTGCTCGACCTCGATCACTTCAAGGCGTTGAACGACACCTACGGGCACATGGCCGGCGATCAGGTGTTGATCGGTTTTGCCCGCGACCTGCAAAGCTGCCTGCGCCATGCCGACATTGTCTGCCGCTGGGGCGGTGAGGAATTTATCGTTTTACTGAAGGACACCGACGGTGACACCGGTCAGAAAATTGCCGAGAAGATCCGCCAACACGTCGAACAACACGAATATGCCTACAACGGCCACCACCTCAATCTGACGGTGAGCATCGGCGCCACCACCCTGCAACGCGACGACACCTTGCACACCCTGCTATCGCGGGCCGATCATGCGATGTACCGAGCCAAACAAACCGGCCGCAATCGCACCTGCGTGGAAATGCCTCACTCGACTTATGCCTGATTCCGACGTTAAACCCGACCTTTGCCCGGCCTGCGGCGCCCGCAACGACTGCAGCCTAGCCGACCCGCGCACCGCCGACCGCGAATGCTGGTGCTATGGCGTTAGCATCGACCCGGCCGTGCTTGAAGCGCTGCCGCCAGAACTGCGCGACCGATCCTGCCTGTGCCCGCGTTGCGCGCAGGTCGAGGCGCAACTGCAAGCGGCCAAACGGCCGATCCCGTAAGATGCGCGCCCCGCCACTCATCGAACACTGAACATGCGCGTCGACCGTTTCCTCAGCAACCTGCCCCGCTACAACCGTCAGCAGGTTCGCCTGTTGCTGGTGGAAAAGCGCATGCGGATTGACGGAAAAATCGTCAGCGATCCGCACAGCGAAGTGCTGGAATTCAGCCGTGTCGAAGTCGATGACGAAATCCTGCAAAGCGGCAAAGCGGCACGCTATTTCATGCTGCACAAACCGCCGGGCTGCGTCAGCGCCACCCGCGATCCGCAACATCCGACCGTGCTCGACCTGATCGATGAGCCGGACACGGACGACCTGCACATCGCCGGACGCCTGGACTTCAACACCACCGGCCTGATGCTGATCACCAACGACGGCGCGTGGTCGCGGCGCCTGACCCAGCCGCAGACCAAGCTGCCGAAGGTCTATTACGTCGAGACCGAGCAGGAGATTGGCGCGCACTATGCGAGCACCTTTGCCGAGGGGATCTACTTCGCCTTCGAAGACCTGACCACGCAGCCGGCGCAATTGGAGCTCCTTGGGCCACGGTCGGCGCGGCTGAGCATCGTCGAGGGCCGCTATCATCAGGTGAAGCGCATGTTTGGTTTCTTCAACAACAAAGTCCTGCGCCTGCACCGCGAATCGATGGGCCCGCTGCGGCTCGATAACGCGCTAAAACCGGGCGAGTACCGCGCTTTGCGCACCGAAGAGATTCATTTGTTCTAAGCCGGCGACCGCTCAGCAGAAGTTGTCGAACAATTCACCAACGGCACTTGCGCGATCCCGACTCCCCTGCTTGAATCAGGACGTCGGCCAGATTGTGACCGATGAGTCACAACATACATCCAAGAAACTTTTTGCCGGTAGAGAGCCTTCAAGGCTCCGCCTCAGCCGGCAGACTGCCCGCCAATAACAACACCCGTCGACCGCAGTCATGGATCGACATGGGCCAAGCAAATTCCAGGCGTATGCCTACCTGTCACAAAGCTCGTGCAATCTCTATTTGCGCGCATACCCGCTTGCTTGCCAGGAGTCTTATGACATGAGGCCAGAAATCGCTGTGCTGGATATACAGGGTCAGTATCGGGTTTACACGGAGTTCTATCGCGCAGACGCCGCAGAAAAGACCATCATCCTGGTCAACGGCTCGATGGCCACGACTGCGTCGTTTGCACAGACCGTGAAAAACCTGCACCCGCAATTCAACGTGGTTTGCTACGACCAGCCCTACGCGGGCCGGTCAAAAGCCCACAACCGCCATGAGAAACATCTGACGAAGGACGTCGAAGGGCAGATTCTGCTCGAGCTGATCGACCACTTCGCCGCCGAACACGTGCTGTCGTTCTCCTGGGGCGGCGCCGCGACCCTGGTCGCCCTCGCCCACCAGCCACGGCGCATCGAGCGGGCGGTGATCAGCTCGTTCTCGCCAGTGATCAACGCGCACATGCTCGATTACCTCGAACGCGGCGTCGACTACCTTGGCCAGCGCGACGGCGACCGCGTCGGCCATCTGGTCAACAACACCATCGGCAAACACCTGCCGTCGTTGTTCAAACGCTTCAACTATCGCCACGTCAGCAGCCTCGCCGAGCACGAATACGGGCAGATGCACTTCCACATCAGCGACGTGCTGCACAGCGATCGCCAGTGCTATCTGAATGCGGCGAAAAAGATCAACGTGCCAGTGCTGTTTCTAAACGGCGAATGGGACGAATACACCGCTGCCGAAGACGCACGCCTGTTCGGCAACCACGTGGCCCAGAGCACGTTCACCACGCTGCAGGCCACCGGGCACTTCCTCGACATGGAACACAAGGCCGCGTGCCGCGATAGCCAGAACGCCTTGCTCGGCTTTCTGAAACCGGCACAGCAGACCAGTCGAACGCGTTACTCGTTTGTTCGGGATCAACATGCATTGGCTATTTGAAAGGGTGTCGTCGCGAGCGAGGTTGTGGGGTCGGGATTTGGCTTTTCTCACCGCAGCGCTCGCCCGCGATTGAACGTTTTCAGTGATTTAAAGCGTTCATGAGTAAAAGAAAAACTTCAAATCCGTGGCCGAGTCTGGTACAAAGTCAGCCGCTCTGAGCGGGTATAGTTTAATGGTAGAACAGTAGCTTCCCAAGCTTCCGACGAGGGTTCGATTCCCTCTACCCGCTCCAATCGAATTTTGTCTCACGTTGTGTTTTTTTGACGGGGGATGCAAGAACAGCAAAAACCGGCCTACAGGGCCGGTTTTTTTGTGTCTGGGATTTGAGGTTGGCCACTTGGGCGCAGAACCATTCAGAAACACACCGTTGATTGCAGATTCGCCATCCCCCTTTACCCTTTGAGCTCTCTAACGATAAGAAGCGCTGCGTGCTCAAGGGGATGATCTAGATGCTCTATCCAATCGCAATCTCTGCCAGTGACGGTGAATGTGCCTGGGGTGTTGAGGTGCCGGATCTGCCGGGATGTTTTTCTGCAGGAGAGGATCAAGAGAATGCCATTGAGATGGCAAAAGCGGCCATAGAGGCCCACATCGAGATTCTGGCCGAAAGTGGTGCAGCCATTCCGGTCGCAGGCAAACTTGGAACTCACTTTTCCAATCCGAAATACGCAGGCTGCGTTTGGGCGTTGGTGGACGCGGATGTCGGTCGGTGCCTCGGGAGTCCGCAGGAAGTGAGTATTACGCTGCCGGGCTACCTGCTGGAACGCATTGATCTTCACGTTCACCATCATCCGGAGGAGAAGAATCGTTCGGCGTTTTTGACATCGGCGGCGTTGCGGATGCTGGCGCCCTGAATCGCGAATGTCTGTAGGCGCAACTTCAAAAAACCGGCCTCTAGGGCCGGTTTTTTTTGTGCCTGCTACAAATCGACGATGTTGTGATTACGCCGCCGGCACGACCTTATCCAGTGCCTGATTCACCGCCAATTCCCCCAACATGACGACTTGCGCGATACCGAGCGCTGTTTTGCGGTGTGAGGTGTCGAGAAGCGCGGCGAAGTTGTTGAGCATGGTGGTGGCCGAGCCGAGTGTTTCGCTGGCGTTGGCCAGCAAGGATTCGGTGTCGTAGGCAGGGTTGGCGAGGTACATCGGTTCGGGTTCGTGGGTGGAACCCATGATTCTGGCCGTGGGGCTGAGGTAGTGGTCGAGGGCGCGTTCGGCGGCTTCGTGGAATTTCTTTGAATTGGGTGATTCGTAGGGGGATGCCGGATCGGTTTCCGGCGGATTTGGCGTTACTTTGAACATTTGGTGTATTCCAAAATAGGGCTACGACCATTCCGCTGCTACACGAAAGGGTGGCGGCTGTACGCAAGTTAGCAGACCGGGCGAATCCACCAAAATCCCGGCGCACCCGAGGGTGCCATGCGCACAGCCACCATTAAGCACAGGAGATCCTGGCTAAATGACGCTCGTACGATTTGGTGGAAACGCGTGGCTGCTAAACCCGATCACTGGAAATCAGTGACGCGAACCAAGTTACCGACCGCCCCTAAAGCGCACAAGCCGGCGGATTCTGGCGTAGCGGTAGGCAACGGCGCAAGGATTTGTAGGCTTCAGGACGTAACACCGAACACTTATAAACACTGGTCACCGAATACGTTTATACAGTCGAAAAAACCTGCGGAATTTTCCGTCATTACAGATCCACAACACGCCACCGGTTTTCACCTCCAGCCCAACCGACTAGCATTTCTCCATCGACCACCACCCTCCCCCTGCGCGGCCATCGACGAATACGCGCCATCACTTTCGAGGGATTCCAATCGCGGCCACTTTGCCGCTGACGATCGAACTCAAAAGAGCCCTTCACCATGACGCAAAACATTTACGACGATCCCGAGTTTTTCCAGGGCTACAGCCAGATGAACCGCTCAATCGGCGGGCTCGACGCGGCGCCGGAGTGGCCTGCGCTCAAGGCATTGCTGCCATCCATGCACGGTTTGAACGTGGTGGATCTGGGCTGCGGTTATGGCTGGTTCAGCCGTTGGGCCATCGAGCATGGCGCGGCCAGTGTGTTGGCGCTGGATGTCTCAGAGAAGATGCTGGAGCGTGCGCGGGCAACCACGACGGCGGCGAACATTCGTTATGAGCGCGCCGATCTGGAACAGCTCAACTTGCCCGCCTGCAGTGTTGATCTGGCTTACAGTTCACTGGCGCTGCATTACATCAAGGATTTGCCGGGGCTGTTTGCGCACCTGTATGCGGCGCTGAAACCGGGTTCGCATTTTGTGTTTTCCATCGAGCATCCGATTTTTATGGCGCCGCGTCATCCGGGCTGGTTGATTGACGCTGAAGGCAACAAGCGTTGGCCGCTGGACAGCTATCAGTTGGAGGGTGAGCGGGTTACGAACTGGCTGGCTGAGGGCGTGATCAAGCAGCATCGTACGGTGGGGACGTTGCTCAATTCGCTGATCGATGCGGGGTTCACGATTCGACATGTCAATGAATGGGGGCCGAGCGATGCTGAAGTGGCGGCGCAGCCGGCGCTGGCGGAAGAACGGGAGCGGCCGATGATGATGTTGGTGGCAGTGCAGCGCTGAGCCCTCACCCTAACCCTCTCCCAGAGGGAGAGGGGACTGACCGCAGTGCCAGTAAGAGCTACGCCGACGTGCGAAATCGAGTCGAACTCAGGTTTTGGAAGCGACACCAATCGGCTCCCTCTCCCTCGGGAGAGGGCTGGGGTGAGTGGGCCAATTTATTTCAGCGCGTCGCAACGATAAATAACCGTGGAAATGGCAACAGCACCGAGCCATCCGCCAACGCCGGATAAGCCTTCTCAACCTCCGCCAGATATTGCTCCAGGTACTGCGACTTTTCCGTCTCGGTCAGCGGATTCAAAAACGGAATCAACCCGCTACCCTTGAACCACTCCACCACCCCCGCCGCCCCGCCAGACAGCTGATGGTGATAGGTGGTGCGCCATATATCGACCCGCGCGCAGTGTGGCCGCAGCATCGAGAAATAATCGTTGGCACTCGCCATGTCGGTACGCTGCCCCGCAGCGCCTGAAAGCTTGCTCGCCCACGGACCATTCGCGGCGACTTCACGCATCAAGCGGTGTGAGGGTTCATTGAGGTTATCCGGCATCTGGATCGCCAGGCTGCCACCCGCCGACAACTTGCTGACCAACGCCGGCAGCAACGTCGCGTGATCCGGCACCCACTGCAGCACCGCATTGGCGAAGATCACCTCGAACGGCCCGGCATCGGCCCACTTATCAATCTCGGCCACCTCGAACCGCAGATCCGGCAAGCGCTTGCGTGCGGCATCGATCATGTCCGCCGAGCTGTCCAGCCCGCTGACCTTCGCACCGGGAAAACGCTGTACCAGCAATTCCGTGGAGTTACCGGGACCACAACCGATATCGACCACTGTTCGCGCCTCAGGCGCGGGAATCGCCGCCAGCAGATCACGGGCCGGGCGGGTGCGTTCATCTTCGAAAGCGACGTATTGTTTGGCGGACCAACTCATTGCGTTCTCCTGTCGGGGCATTTCAGCGGTTCGTCACGATACCGCTAACTGGCGTGTCTGCCTGCCCTACCAACGTCAGATGACGTTGGCGGATTTGTAATCAGAATTTTCCACCAGCCGCCAATGTCTGAATTTCAAGCACTCCTCCAATAAGGAACACGGCCATGAAATTCGCAAAGATTTCCCAGAAACTTGCTCTGTGGGCGGGTAGCCCGAAAACCTTTATGGGGGCGTTGATCCTGATCGGTGTGTGGGGATTGTGTGGGCCGATCTTCGATTACAACGACACCTGGCAACTGATCATCAACACCTCGACCACCATCATCACCTTCCTGATGGTGTTCCTGATCCAGAACACGCAGAACCGCGATACCGACATTCTCCATCTGAAAATCGATGAATTGCTGTTGGTGACCAAAGAGGCACAAAACGCGATGCTTGGGCTGGAAGCGCTGGATCTGAAGCAGTTGGAGGCGTTGCGCAGGCACTATCGTTCGTTGGGCGAAGGGGAAGTGTTCAACCTTGAGGGGTTGGGCGAGAAGAGCAAGTCGAAGCAGGATCTGAATGAATGTTGAGGGGTTAAAATCAAAAGATCGCAGCCTTCGGCAGCTCCTACAGGGATTGAGTAGGAGCTGCCGAAGGCTGCGATCTTTTGCTCTTGATTAGCGGCTGGCCTGTAACTGGCGAGCCATTTCCAAATGGCTTCGCAATTTCGGCAGTGTTTCGTCAGCGAAGGCTTTGATCTCAGGCACGTCAGTGGTCTGCGCTTCCTGCTGAATCTGCTCGATGGCCTCTTCAGTGGCTTTGACCTGGCTGGCGGCATAGGCCTGATCGAAGGTGTCACCGTCCTTCACTTGCGGCATCAATTCCTTGGCCTTGTCGGCCAATTCTTCCCGGGGCGCCACCGGCAGGTCGAGCTTCTTGGCGATTTTCGCCAGGTGCTGATTGGCAGTGGTGCGGTCGTTGATAACGACGATGGTGTAGTCCTTGACCTCTTTCGATTCGGCTTTGCTGTGGGCCAGACGACTGGCCTCGATGTCGGCCATGCCTTTGGCCGAGGCATCGTTGATGAAATCGGCGGGCGACTGGGCAAAAGCGCTGCTGGCACACAGCAATAGCGATGCAAAACTCATGGTGCGTATACGGGTGGCCATCCGGCTCATGGTCGCGCCCTCCTTACTTGCGAAATTCAAGCGGGAGCTTACGCCCCCGCCTCTCAATCAAAACTACCTTCACCGACTACTTCGATTTCTGAGCGGGCTTGCGGCCCATGTCTGTTTTTGGCTCTTTGTCGACAGTCGTTGTGGTGGTTTTCCCACCTTTGCGACCTGCTTCAGAGGCCTTCGTTCGATCGTTGGCGAAGTTTCCCGAGTTCGAGTTTCTTGAATTAGGCATGATTCTCTACCTCTTGGTAATGATCGTGGCGAGCAGGTGCCCGCCTAGATTGAGAATTTTCTGGCCGGCAAAGGTTTAGAAAAGTTGCAGTCGCTGCGACGAACGGCGCTGCTTTATCAGCCGTTGAGCGCGTGATGGTTCAACCGTTTGGCGGCGTACATCGCCTGATCGGCATGGCGGAACAACTGTTGCTCCTCGCTGCCGTTCTCTGGATAGCGGGCGACGCCGATACTGGGTTCGATGTGCAGGTTGTGGCCATCGAGACGCATCGGTTGCGCCAGCACCTGTCGGATTTTTTCCGCCACGCCGTCAGCATCTTCCGCGGCCTGAACACTGTGCAGCAGGACGACAAATTCATCGCCCCCCATTCGGGCAACGGTGTCGGTTTCCCGCACGCAACCCTTGAGGCGGTTGGCCACGGTTTGCAAGAGCATGTCGCCGACCGCATGGCCGAAGGTGTCGTTAACCTGTTTGAAGCGATCCAGATCGACATACAGCAAAGCCATGTGCCCGGATTGCTCACGAGCATTGGCTAAAGCAGCCTTGAAGCGATCGCGCAGTAATTCACGATTGGGCAGTTGCGTCAGTTGATCGTACTGCGCCATGCGCCGCAGGCGGGCGTGCAATTGCTGACGCTCGATGGCCGTGGTGACCTGGGCGCAGACGTACTGCAGCAATTCCTTGTCCTGCTCGGTGTAGCGTTCGCCGCCGGGCAGGCTTTTGACGATCAAGGCGCCGATGGTGCCGTTCTTCGAGTTCAACGGCACACCGAGCCAGCAAGGCGCGTTCTGGCCTGCCACCAGTTCGGCGAAATCGGCTGGGGAATCCGGGCTGTCTGGCGTCAGCAGAATCGGTTGGCCGCTGCGAATGACCTCCGTGCACAGACGTCCGGTGACGGTCCCCGGCTGCTCGGGCTGCAATTCGTGATCGTCGACGTGATAGGGGAAATTCAGTTGTGCGCAGTGTTCGTCGTAAAGCGCCACGGAAAAATTCATCGCCGGCAGCCATTCGCCGATGATCAGGTGGATGCGCTTGAACAGCGCCAGCAGATCTTCCGCCGCATGAGCCGCTTCGGAAATCGCGTACAACGCTGCCTGCCGCGACTCGGCCAGCTTGCGCTCGGTGATGTCGCGCGCCACGGCAATGCGCAGTTGATCGACTTCCGACCAGCGCGCCGACCAGAGGATATGCACAACGCTGCCATCCTTGCGCAGGTAACGGTTTTCGAAGTTGAGCTTGGGTTCGCCACCCATGATTTCCTTGGCGGCGGCGAGGGTGCGTTGCCGATCCGCCGGGTGCACCAGGTCGATCATGGGCCGGCCGATCAACTCTTCAGGCGTATAGCCGAAAACACGCTCACAGGCGGCACTGACAAAAACAAAGCGACCCTGCTTGTCGACCGCACACACGGCGTCCAGCAACAGATCAATAAAACTCGCCAACGGCGCGGAATTTCGGCTTTCCATGGTTCAGCGGGGGTGTCCGGGTAATGCAGCACTGATCAACCTTCCCTGACCTCGTGATTGCGCCTCCCTGCACTCACTTTCAAGCCTTGTTCGGCATCAGCCCCGGCAGCGCGTGCACCAGCGCATTGATGGCGAAACCGATAAACATCACGCCGCACAGCCGGGTGATCAACAGTTCGTGGCGCTGATACAGCGTGCGCACCCGCTGCGCGCCGACCACGCCGATGAGGATAGCGTAGGCCAGCAGGCCGCCGAGGAAACTCAGGGCAATCAGCGCCGGCAGCATCGACCAGTTGAGCAATTCAGCGCGGCTCGACAGCAGCGCGGTGAACGTCGCGACCGCCACCGGGTAGGCCTTGGGATTGGTCAGACCAAACAGAATGCCGTGCCAGAACGGCTTGCGCGCCGCGCCCTGGGGTTCGTCGCCGTTGCGGCGCTGGGCTCGCACTGCGCGCCAGCCGAGCCAGAACAGGTACAAGCCGCTGAGCACACCGAGCACATCAAACGCGGTGCTGCCGATTTCCCGGGCGCCGACAATGGCGATCAGCGCCGTGCTGCACCAGACCACATCGCCGAGCAGATGCCCGCACAGAAACCCCGCCCCGGCCCGCCGCCCGTGGGCTGCACCGATGCCGAACACCGCTAGCACACCCGGCCCGGGCGTGATGCCGTAAATGAAACCCGAGGCCAGCACGGCCATTAGCAACGATGGAGTCATGGAAAACCTGCAAGCACCAGAACACGTGGCCGCCAGTCTATATCAGACAAATGTGTCTGATCATGACTCGTCGTAAAAACGCATGCCGGCGTACGGTTTTTGCCGACACGCCGCCAGCCGTGAAGCGAGATCGCCGACATGGGCTTCGAGCTTGTGGCCGTCGGGATCGAGAAAGTAGAAAGACGCACCTTCGCTGCGGTTATCCCGCCACTCCTGCACGTTCGCCGCTTTTAGCTTCTGCACGAACGTTGAGAGATCTGCCGCGTTGAGGCTGAACGCGTAATGGGTGTAATCGACGCAAGCTTGAGTTTTGCGCAAGGGATCAAGCGATAGACACAACCACAAACCCGGCAGCGACAGGTAGGCACCAGCATCCCACGTGGCTTCAACGCGCAACTGCAAGACATCGCGGTAGAACGTCAGGCTGCGCTGCAAATCGCTGACCGCGAGGGTCAGGTGGTTGAGGCCGGTGAGCATCGGGTCAGTAACCTCTGAGGTCTTCGGGGACGATGTATTGCTGGCCGTCGTAGGTCAGGGTGACGCGAGTTTTCTTCATCTCGATCGTTTTCGAGATGCACTTCTTATCCGACAGGAAGGATTTGTAAACTGAACCACTCGAGCTGACGATCAGATCGGCGAAACCATGGTGAGTCGTCGGTGCGATATCGATAGTTCTGCGAATTTGCGTGTCCTCGGTTCCACACTCATCCGTTCCTTCGCCGAATTCCTTGCGAATCACCAAGCCTTCCAGCACCGGGCGCAATTTGTTGCCTTCGCGCACATACAACGCCAGGTCGGTTTTCGCGTAAGGATTCGCTCGGGAGCCGTGGCTGGCGAATTTCGAACGCAAACCGAACGCACGGATATCAGCAGCCAATCGGTAACGGGCCGTATCGATGGTCAAATCGTCGAAACTGATGGCATCGGAATTGTAGGCACCGGGTTTGGCATAGGTGGCGAGACTCTTGCCGCTTGTCGAACTGACGAGCGCCAGTTCCAGATCGAACACCCCCATTTCATCGTCGCCCGAATCCGAGAGAAATGAAGATTTCGCCGCAATCGACTGATCGTTGAACGCCGGCCACGCTTTGCAGCGCGAAAGGGAATGGCCGTCGAACTTCTTCACTTCGCAGGCGGCCTGGGCTTGAGCGGCCATCGTCAAAAGGCCCATTGCGATGAAAGCGCCCAGCAGTGTGTTAGGCAAAATCATTGTTCTTCCTTGAGTAAAAGACATCTGTCTTAGTAGCCTTTGAAATCTTCGGGCATTTCATAGTTTTTGCCGTTATAGCGAAGCGTCGTCAAGATCGGTTTTTGCGCGACGGTATTGGATACGCAAGCCTCGCCTTCACCCTTGCCAACGGTCGAGCTACGGATCGTTTTGATCATCAGATCGGCAAAGCCATGGCTGCTGGTCTTGGCCAATGCTACGGTTCGCGTAGTCTCGTAGCGCTCTCCCGCACAATTGCCATCCCACTCCCCGCCATATTCATAAACCACCAGGCGATCCATTACCGGACGCAATGCGTTGCCGTCTTTCACATAGAGCGATAACCAGGTTTCATCCACAGGATTCACACGCGAAGAGCCTTTGAACCGCACTCGCACGCCAAAGGCCTGCAATTGCGGCGCGAGCTTATAGCGGGCGGTATCGAATTTCAGTTCATCAAGCGCGATGGCATCCACAGAGAATGCAGAGGGCTGAAAAAAGCTCGCTAACGGCTTTGAATCTCCGCTCGCCACCAAGGACAAGCGCAGGTCGTAAAACCCCACAGTCCCTGACTCGCCATACACCGAATCGGGCGAAAAACGGGCGGCGGCGGTGAGCGTCAGCCCGGGATACGCCGGCCAATCCTTACAGAGGGAAAAATCCATCTCCTGCGCTGTGGACGGCGGCGTGCAATCGGCAAATACCTGCCCCGCCAGCAACCACCCGCACAATACCGCACACCCGACCCAGCCAGACTTCACTGTCACTTCCTGCTCCCTGATCACTTTTTCAGCCGCGCACTATCCCCTGCTGTATCGGCCCTTTCAACCGAATCATCAGTAGACCAACGTGCATTTCCCGTTTGCTAGCGAGAAGTCGTTGACGGCGTCGCGGGTGGTGGGGCGATGTTGGCGATCGCGGGGGGTGTTGATTCGGATGTTTGAGAGGAACGGGCTGGCTGTTAGCTGATGTCATGAATCCATGATTTTTCTGCGTCTGGACGTCAGTCTTCGCGAGCAGGCTCCCACAGGGAAATGCATTTCAACTGGGAAATGCGATCAACTGTGGAAGCGAGCTTGCTCGCGAAGAGGTCAGCCCATTCAGCGAAGGCTTGTCAGCCCTCCCCGTCAGTCTGCTGCCGTCAACAATCGCACCAGATGAGCCGCTTCATTTCTCTGCCCCAACACCAGCACTGACGAACCCTGCAGACAGGCGTCCTGCGCGATCCACTCGATAGCGGCGGCGCCTTCTACATCAAACCCAGGATCCACGGCGCCATCGACCAAAAAGCCTCCCGTCAGCAACCGCCGTGTGCCGTCAGAGGTCTGTCCGACCGTGACGATTCGCGGGCCGGGGGAGTCATTCAGCGCGAACCCTGCACTCCAGCTTTTCAGATCCAGTGGCTGCGCGGCAACGGTAAGGACAGGCGCCCCGCGGTTGAACGCTAAATCAGGCCCACCGTCGCGGGTGAACCCGCTGATGAGGCCGTGCTGGCGCTTCTCCCCGGCGGACGACTCGACGGCCGATCCGACCATCAACAAGCCCTGCGCCGATTGCACGACGATGCGGTTCACTGAGCTTTCGAGCGGTGCCCCCGCATTTTGCAGTTCCAGCAGCAGCGTACCGCCCTTGCCGAACGACGTGGCAACCTGCCCGGAACTGTCGAAAGCCATGACCAGTCCCTGATTGGTAACTTCTGTCTTGCCATGGACAAGAATCTTCCCATCGTCCAACTGCGTAACCCCGTGCAACGTGATCGCCACACCGGAAAGCGTCAGGTGGATCCAGCCTTTGCCGGCAAATGCCGGGTCATCCTTGCCATCCAGAAAGAAACGCGTCAACAACCCGCTGCCCCCTTGAGAGATGACGAAGAGCAATCTGTCCGGCATCGCTTCGGGAGTGGAGTGCGCCAAAATCAAGCGACCGCCCGTGGCATTTTCGAGCGCAGGAATACGCATCGGCACGACCCGGTAGCCAGGCTGTCCATCACCAAACTCGGGATCGAGCGTACCGTCGGGGTTGAATCGAGCGATGATTTGCTGGAGTTTGCCCTCAGGATCTGCAAGCACTGCGCTCATCCAGAATGCGTCGTCGCTCTCATCGACAACCAGACTCCCGCCTTGTGATAACCGACCGTTGGCAAACTGGCCGCTCAGGTATCCGCCCTGACCGAAGCCGGTGTCGATAAGACCGTCAGGGAGCAGTCGTGCAAGGCCGTAGTGCGAGGCTCCCGCTGCGTCGATAACCGTTGCACTTACCATGATCCGACCCGAAGGCAGCACTGCGACACTGTTGCCGATGGTTTTGCGCGCGCCAGGAAACTCCAGCGTTTGCAGACCCGAATGGGCAAACGTCTGATCCAGCCCACCTGCTGATTGTGCTTTAGGTGCGTTGGTGTTCGGCATGTTCATGTGCTCCTCAAGGGATCGGGGTCGCCCCCGTTGTCAGAGCATTCGATCCGAAGCAGCCAAACCAGACAACTGACAGAAATGACAGTTTTTTAGAAGAAAATGAAATTGCCGACCAAGCAAAAAAAACTAAAAGACTGGTAGTTCTTACAGGTTCAAAACGCAACCGGTCATGCCAGCCTCTCGATTCAAGTTCAGCCTGAAACGAGAAGAACAATGAGCATTTCCGATAAGCCCAAGACGCAACCTGTCCCGCCCCCGACTATCACGTACCCCGAAGAGGGCCAGGAAACGGGAGTTGCAACGCTGTTTCTCGGGAGCGGTATACCGAGTGCTCAGGTGCAGGTCTGGAACATTGAAAATACGCACTTACTCGGTGGAGGACCGGTCAGCGCAAATGGACGATGGGCGTTTAGCATCAGCGGTGCCCAGTCGACGGGTCAGCACGGGGTTCGCGCCCGCCAGACATGGGAAGCCATCAAGTCAGACTGGAGTGACGAGCGCAGGTATACCGTGCTACTGCAGCCAGCAATCGACGTCCCGGTAATTGTCGAACCAAAAGAAGAAGCTCAGGTAAGCGCTGTTCCGGTCTTTTCCGGAAATGTCACAAAAGCTGAAGGCTTCGTTAGCATTATCGATCTGGACACCGGCGAGATGATTGCCAAAGCCGACGTCGACGCCCTCAAGCAATGGAGTAAACAGATTACAAAACCCTTACCTCCCGGACCGCACCGGATATCCGCCATTCACAACATCAACGGGAATTTGTCCGACTGGGTCCGTGTTCGTACGTTTACGGTGATCGCTAAAGGCAAGGGCAAGGGTAAAACCTGACATTCAAGAAATTAACCCTGCCGCGCCCATTAAAACGCGTTGCGAAAAATCTCCTCGATTTGGCGCTGATCCGCCGCCCGAGGATTGGTCAAACCGCAGGCGTCTTTCAGCGCATTGCTGGCGAGCACCGGAATGTCACTGAGCTTGGCGCCCAATTCGCGCAAGCCACCGGGAATTTCGACATCCTTGGCCAGGCAGCGGATCGCGTTGATCGCTGCCTGTGCGCCCTCTTCGGCGCTGAATCCACGAATGTCCGCACCCATGGCGTGGGCAACATCGGTCAGCCGATCGGCGCAGACCAGCGCATTGAACGTCTGCACATGGGGCAGCAGCACGGCGTTGCACACGCCATGCGGCAAGTCGTAGAACCCGCCCAACTGATGCGCCATCGCATGCACATAACCGAGCGAGGCGTTGTTGAAAGCCATGCCGGCGAGGAACTGCGCGTAAGCCATGTTTTCCCGCGCGGCGAGATCACCGCCATCGCGCACAACCAGACGCAGGTTGTTGCTGATCAGGGTCATGGCTTTCAGCGCGCAGGCGTCGGTGATCGGGTTGGCGGCGGTCGAGACATAAGCCTCGATGGCGTGGGTCAGCGCATCCATGCCGGTGGCGGCGGTCAGGCCTTTGGGCATCGCGACCATCAGCGCCGGGTCATTGACCGAGAGCAGCGGCGTGACGTTGCGATCGACGATGGCCATTTTCACGTGGCGCGATTCGTCGGTGATGATGCAGAAGCGGGTCATCTCGCTTGCGGTGCCGGCGGTGGTATTGATGGCGATCAGCGGCAATTGCGGCTTGCTCGATTGATCGACGCCTTCGTAATCGCGAATCTGCCCGCCATTGGTCGCGCACAGGGCAATGCCTTTGGCGCAATCGTGGGGCGAGCCGCCGCCCAGCGACACGATGAAATCGCAGCGAGTCTCTTTGAGCAGCCCCAGCCCGGACTCGACGTTGGCGATGCTCGGGTTGGGTTTGGCGCCGTCGAAAATCACCGAATCGATGTCCTGCATTGCCAGTTTCTCGGCGATCATCGTGGCCACACCAGCCTTGGCCAGCCCCGCGTCAGTGACGATCAGCGCCTTGCGAAAACCGTAGTTGCGGATCGCGACCATGGCTTCGTCGAGGCAACCGTTGCCCATGATGTTTACCGCCGGAATAAAAAAGCTGCTGGTCATGCGCGCATCTCCTGACAAGGGCCGAATCGACTGCTCCGATACGGCGGATGTGCACAGCATCGACCGATCGGTCACGGCCGATGTTGATCTGGCTCAATGCCCGCTCGTGATAAAGTCGCCGCCCATCAGCCCCTTTGTTTTGAGACGCCTGCGCAATGACCGATTTTCTGGATGTCGACGCCACCCTCGAAGACTGGAACGCCTTGCGCGCCACCAGCGACTTCAACGGCCTGCTGGTGGGCAATGGCGCCAGTCGTGCGGTGTGGGACGACTTCGGCTATGACTCGCTGTTCGAAAACGCCCGAACCGTCGAGGAAAAACCGCTGAGCCCGTCGGAACTGGCGGTGTTCGACGCCATGCAAACGCGCAGCTTCGAGCAGGTCCTCGGCGCGCTGAAAACCACCAGCCGGGTCAACAAAGCGTTGGCCGTCAGCTCGGCGGCGCCGCGCAACCGCTACTACGCGATCAAGGAAGCGCTGATCAACACCGTGCACGCCGTGCACATTCCGTGGCGACTGGTGAAAGCCTCGACGCTGGCGACGCTGAATGAAGAACTGGCGCGCTATCGCACGGTGTTCACCACCAATTACGACTTGCTCAACTACTGGGCGCTGCAGCACCACAGCGAGGCCATCGACGACTTGTTCAACGGCGCAAATGCCAGCTTCGATCTGGCCGAACGTGCCACCGACAAACCGCGCTTGTTGTACCTGCACGGTGGCCTGCACCTGGTGCGCAATCAGGACGGCACCGCACGCAAACTGACCTCAACCGAAGGCACGCTGCTCGGCAGTTTCGCGATCAACAACACGATCAAGACGCTGGATGATGTGCCGCTGTTCGTCACTGAAGGGCCGAGTGCGGACAAACTCAAGACCATTCGCAGCTCGGATTATCTGTCGTTCTGTTATGACCAATTGCTGGGGCATGACGGCAGTCTGTGCATCTTCGGTCATGCCTTGGGCGAGCAGGATGCGCATATCGTGCGGGCGCTGCGTTTGGCGAAACCAAAGACTGTGGCGATCTCGATTTATCCGCGCAGTGCGGCGTTCATTCAGCATCAGAAACGGCATTACGCGAAGGTGTTCGAGGGCACGGAGGTTGAGTTGCGGTTTTTTGATGCGAAGAGCCATGCGCTGGGGAATCCGAAGCTTTCGGTACCCGTCGAGGTTTAAAGCAAGATCAAAAGATCGCAGCCTTCGGCAGCTCCTACAGGGGAACGCATTCCAACTGTAGGAGCTGCCGAAGGCTGCGATCTTTTGATTTCAAGGTTCATTCTTCGGCGCTGTGCACCACCACCAGCAACTGCGCCTGCACCTCACCCACCGAGCGGATCCGGTGCGGCTTCTGTGCATTGAAGTGCAGTGCATCACCGCGTTCCAGCAGCACCTTCTCGTTCATGAAATCCACTTCGACCTGCCCTTCGTGGACGAACAGAAACTCCTCGCCCACATGCTCCTTGAAGGTTTTGTCAGTGAACTCGCTCGGCGGGTAGATGATGAACGGCAGCAGACTGCGCTCGCTGACCTGATGAGCCAACACCGCATAACCGGGGCTCTGATCATTCGCCGCCAGTGACTGGCGCTCATGGCTGCGCACCAGGCTGTAGCTGTCGAGGCTGACGCTGTCTTCGGAGAACAACTCCTCGACTTTGACGTTCAACGCCTTCGCCAGTTTCAACGCGGCAGCAATCGACGGGGTGTTCAGCCCGCGCTCGACCTTGGACAGATAACTCTTGGTCATGCCGGATTTTTCGGCCAATGCCTCAAGGGTAACGCCAAGTTTTTTTCTCAATAGTTTCAAACGGATAGACATGCGCGGTGGTTATTCCAGCAAGGAAGCAGCGATTCGTGCTTGCCAATGACACTTTGTGTCATATAGCCTCTTTCGTGTCATTTGCTCTCACCCAAAGGACACAGACATGGCCAAGACATTAGCACTACCCAAGGACCAACTGGTCAAGCAAGCGCTGACCCAGATGCAAAAAAGCCTCGCGGATAATACGTGGACCGACCGACAAAAGCTGGCCCTGACCTGCCGGATTCTCTTCGAAAACGGCCACGACTCCGGTCTGGCCGGACAAATCACCGCCCGTGGGCCGCAACCCGGCACCTATTACACCCAGCAACTGGGCCTGGGTTTCGACGAAATCACCGCGAGCAATCTGCTGCTGGTCAACGAGGATCTGGAAGTCCTCGAAGGTCACGGCATGGCCAACCCGGCCAACCGTTTCCATAGCTGGGTGTACCGCGCCCGGCCGGACGTGAACTGCATCATTCACACCCACCCTACCCACGTCGCGGCGCTGTCGATGCTTGAAGTGCCGCTGCAGATTTCCCACATGGACTTGTGCCCGCTGTACGACGACTGTGCGTTTCTCGAGGGCTGGCCGGGGGTGCCGGTGGGCAACGAAGAAGGTGAGTTGATTGCCGGAGCGCTGGGCGACAAACGCGCAATTGTGCTTTCGCACCACGGTCAGCTGTCGACCGGCACGACGATTGAGGAGGCGTGTGTCATCGCCCAACTGATCGAGCGTGCGGCAAAACTGCAACTGCTGGCGATGGCGGCCGGTACGATCAAGCCGATCATTCCCGAGCTTGGCCGCGAGGCACACGACTGGATCGCCAAGCCGAAACGCCACGCCGCTGCCTTCAACTATTACGCCCGGCAGAACCTGCGCCAACACGCCGATTGCCTGAACTGAACCCTGTTACGGAGAGATTCCCATGTCCACTATTCACGGCATCATCGGCTACACCATCACCCCGTTCGACGCCAATGGCGAAGGGCTGGATCTGCCAGCGCTCGGGCAATCGATCGATCGCCTGATCGACAGCGGCGTCCACGCGATTGCGCCGCTGGGCAGCACCGGCGAAGGCGCTTACCTGAGCGATGCGGAGTGGGATGAGGTTGCCGAGTTCAGCATCAAGCACGTCGCCAAACGGGTGCCGACCATCGTCAGCGTGTCTGACCTGACCACCGCCAAAGCCGTACGCCGCGCACGTTTCGCCGAAGGCCACGGTGCCGATGTGGTGATGGTGCTGCCAGCTTCGTACTGGAAGCTCACTGAGGCAGAAATTCTTGCCCACTACCGCGCCATCGGCGAGCGCATCGGCGTGCCGATCATGCTCTACAACAACCCGGCCACCAGCGGCACTGACATGTCCGTTGACTTGATTTTGCGCATCTTCAACGGCGTGGAGAACGTGACCATGGTCAAGGAGAGCACTGGCGATATTCAGCGCATGCACAAACTGCAACTGCTCGGCGAAGGTCAGGTGCCGTTCTACAACGGCTGCAATCCGCTGGCACTGGAAGCATTTGCGGCCGGGGCGAAAGGCTGGTGCACGGCGGCGCCCAATTTGATTCCACAACTGAATCTGGACTTGTACGAGGCCGCCATGGCCGGTGATCTGGATCGCGCGCGGGATCTGTTTTACCGCCAATTGCCGCTGCTGGATTTCATCCTCAAGGGTGGCTTGCCCGCGACGATCAAGGCAGGTTTGCGTCAGACCGGGCTTGAAGTGGGCGATCCACGCTTGCCGGTGTTTCCGTTGAGTGAGGCGGGTCAAACGCAGCTGCAGACAATCCTCAAGACCCTGCGCTGATCTCAAGCAATACGCAAAACCCTGTGGGAGCTTGGCTTGCCAGCGATGGCGGCGTACCAGTCTACATCCATGCTGAATGAAATGGCCTCATCGCTGGCAAGCCAGCTCCCACAGGAATGATGCTGGATTTGAAAGTGAGGTCAGAGGACAGGCAAGGTCTTGTCCTTGATCACTTTGCTCGTTCCGTTCGCCTTCACACTGGCAATGCCTTTATCGCACGCCGCCTCCGAGGAATAGGATTCGCTGCTGCCGATGACCTGATGATTGGCGGCTTTCAGGTTGAAGTACGGATGGCCGTCCTTCGTCGACTTCTTCTCGTAGCGTTCCTCCAGCGGGCTATTGGTTTGCACCGCCGCGATGCCGCCGTCAGCCGCTGCGCGAGTGGTGTACAGCTCGCTGGTCAGAATCGTTTCGGCATTCGCCGCTTTCAGCACGAACCTGAACTGGCCGTTGCTGCTTTTACTGATTTCGTACCATCCGGACATGCTCGTTGCTCCTTGGCGATTGAGAGATTTCGCGCAAATGAGTAAAGACCAGCTGCAGCCTTCTGTCGCCTGGACCGGCCCCATCGCTGGCAAGCCAGCTCCCACAGGAATCTTCTGTGTGCTCACTCACTGAGCCGCACCGCTAAACCTGTGGGAGCTGGCTTGCCAGCGATTGGGGCAACTCGGTCCAGGCTATTTCAGCGCAGTGCGCACCACCGACAATTCTGCGACAGCCCCGCGCCGCTGAGTCAGATAACGCGTACAACTCACCCGCAGGAATGAGGCAAAATTCACCACCTCCCCGCGATAATCCATCACCTCTTCATACAGCCTGGCGATCAGTTGGTTGGTGGTCATGCCGTCGACCTCGGCGATTTCGCTGAGGATGTCCCAGAACTGATTCTCCAGGCGCAGCGTCGTCACCACGCCGCAGATGCGCAGCGAACGCGAGCGCGACTCATAGAGAATCGGGTCAGCCTTGACGTAGAGCTCGCACATCGGCGATTCCTCGTTACAGGGTGATTTTGGTGCCGAGCAAACCGAGGAAACCGGCCAGCCAGTTCGGATGCGCCGGCCAGGCCGGGGCAGTGGCCAGATTGCCTTGAACGTGGCCGTCCGTCACCGGGATATCGATGTACGTACCGCCCGCCAGGCGCACTTCCGGCGCGCAGGCCGGATAGGCGCTGCATTCGCGCCCCTCAAGCACACCCGCCGCCGCGAGCAATTGCGCGCCGTGGCAGACCGCGGCAATCGGCTTGCCGGCCTTGTCGAAGGCGCGCACCAGTTCGAGGACTTTTTCGTTCAGGCGCAGGTATTCCGGCGCACGTCCGCCGGGGATCAGCAGCGCGTCGTAATCGGCCTCGCTCGCCTTGGCGAAGTCGAAGTTGAGGGCGAACAGGTGACCGGGCTTTTCGCTGTAGGTCTGATCGCCTTCAAAGTCATGGATCGCGGTGCGCACGGTTTTGCCGGCAGCCTTGTCCGGGCAAACGGCGTGGACGGTGTGGCCGACCATTTGCAGGGCCTGGAACGGCACCATCACTTCATAATCTTCGACGTAATCGCCGACCAGCATCAGAATCTTTTTCGCGGCCATGGGGAGGACTCCTCTGGGAATTGCCTGGGAGTGTTCAAGGTAGACCTTATCCAGCGGCTCGGGTAACAACCGGCTACTACCTGAGAACGTGTCATCGTTCTTCGCGAGCAGGCTCGCTCCCACAGGAAGAATGCATTCCAAATGTGGGAGCGAGCCTGCTCGCGAAGAGGCCCTCAAACTGTACGCCTAAGTCCGTGCCTAGCTGTAACACCCCGAAATTCGCGGATTATGGCTAGATGAGGACACCTTCCAATTCCCTACGATTCTGGTCTCCCCTCATGTCCTCGCGCGAAAACACCGGCATGGCCCTCGGCCTGCTCGGCGTGGTGATTTTCAGCCTTACCCTGCCCTTCACCCGCATCGTGGTGCAGGAACTGCATCCGCTGCTCAACGGTTTGGGGCGCGCGTTGTTCGCGGCGATTCCGGCGGCGTTGCTGCTGTTGTGGCGGCGCGAAAAGTGGCCAACCTGGCAGCAGGTCAAAGGCCTGAGCCTGGTGATTGCCGGGGTGATTCTGGGTTTTCCGGTGTTGTCGGCGTGGGCCATGCAAACCTTGCCGGCGTCCCACGGTGCGCTGGTCAACGGCCTGCAACCGTTGTGCGTGGCGTTGTATGCCGCGTGGTTGTCCCACGAGCGCCCGTCAAAAGCCTTCTGGGCCTGTGCGGCGTTGGGCAGTGCCTTGGTGCTCGGTTATGCCTTGTATACCGGGGCCGGCAGCATTCAGGCGGGTGATTTGCTGATGCTCGGTGCGATTGCGGTCGGTGGACTGGGTTACGCCGAGGGCGGCCGCTTGGCCAAGGAGATGGGCGGCTGGCAGGTGATCTGCTGGGCGCTGGTGCTGTCGACGCCGCTGTTGATCGGGCCGGTGCTGTATCTGGCCCTGCAACATCAGGGCGCGGTCTCAGCCAAGACCTGGTGGGCGTTTGGTTATGTCGCGTTGTTCTCGCAGTTTCTCGGCTTCTTCGCCTGGTACGCCGGGCTGGCCATGGGTGGCATCGCCCGGGTCAGTCAGATCCAGTTGCTGCAGATTTTCTTCACCATCGCGTTTTCGGCGCTGTTCTTTGGTGAACATGTCGAGCCGATCACTTGGGTGTTTGCCTGCGGTGTCATCGCAACGGTCATGCTCGGCCGCAAAACCGCCGTGCGCCCTGCCCAACCTGCCACAGCCTGAACACATTCCCTTGTAGGAGCTGCCGCAGGCTGCGATCTTTTGATCTTGTTTTTAAGGTCAAAATCAAAAGATCGCAGCCTTCGGCAGCTCCTACAGGTTTTGCATTCCAAGCTCAGTTCAGGGTCAGGTCAGGTAACCGTCGGCGCGCAGCAGGGTTTCCAGGCAGTGTTCGCTGATGTTGTAGAAGGCCTTCAACTCTTCGATCTTCACTAACAACTGCGCCGGGTTCACCGGCTCGGCGCGTTTCACCGCGAGAATCATCTTGTTCTTGTTGGTGTGTTCCAGCGAGATGAACTCGAACACCTTGGTCTCGTAACCACAGGCCTCAAGGAACAACGCACGCAGACTGTCGGTGACCATTTCCGCCTGCTGGCCCAGGTGCAAACCGTATTGCAGCATCGGCTTGAGCAACGCCGGGCTCTGGATCTGCAGGCGGATCTGTTTGTGGCAGCACGGCGAGCACATGATGATCGACGCGCCCGAGCGGATGCCGGTGTGGATCGCGTAATCGGTGGCGATGTCGCAGGCATGCAGGGCGATCATCACGTCCAGCTCGCTCGGCGCGACGCTGCGCACATCACCGCACTTGAACACCAGCCCCGGATGATCGAGCTTCGCCGCCGCGGCGTTGCACAGGTTGACCATCTCTTCGCGCAGCTCGACGCCGGTGACCTCGCCCTCAGCCTTGAGCGTGTTGCGCAAGTAATCGTGAATCGCGAACGTCAGGTAACCCTTGCCCGAACCGAAATCCGCCACGCGCACCGGTTTGTCCAGCGCCAGCGGCGACGAGGTCAGCGCATGGCTGAACACTTCGATGAACTTGTTGATCTGCTTCCACTTTCGCGACATCGCCGGGATCAGCTCATGTTGCGCGTTGGTCACACCGAGGTCCTTGAGGAATGGCCGGCTCAGCTCAAGGAAGCGGTTTTTCTCGCGGTTATGCTCAGCGGACGGCGCCTCGCGCAATTGCTGAGGTTTGCTCTTGAACAGTGAAGACTTGTCCTTTTTGCTGTATTCCAGCTGCGCTTCGTCGGTCAGCGCGAGCAAATGCGCATTTTTGAACGAGGCCGGCAACAGCCCGGCAATCGCCGCCACACCTTCAACCAACGGCAGGTTTTTGGTGATATCGCGGGTCTTGTAGCGATAGACGAACGACAGGTTCGGCTGCGCTTTGACGGTCACCGGTTTGATGATGACCCGCTGCAGATCCGCCTCTTCACCAACGTACTTGGCCAACACCAGTTTGATGAAGCCGTTCTGTTCGAGGCTGGTTTGCAGCAACTCGATGAACTGGGCGTGGTGATCGGGCGCAGGCTTGGTGGCAGGAGCAGTAACGGACATGGAAAAGCGGCCTCGGACGGGCGAAATCGGGAATGGCAGGTATTTTAGGGGGGATGGGGGTTGGGGACACGCTCTTATTTACCCAACGGTTGTTAAGAGCACCCTCACCCTAGCCCTCTCCCAGAGGTAGAGGGGACTGACCGAGGTGTTTTCACGAGTTACACCGACCTGAAATACCGAGCCGATCTCAGGTATCAGAAGCGATAAATTCAACGGTATCCGTTAATCCATAATCGACTCGGTCTTTCAGGTCGATGTCGAGCGCAAGACACCTCGGTCGACCCCCTCTCCCTCTGGGAGAGGGCTGGGGTGAGGGTTTGGATCCAAAACAGGAGAAAGTACTTCAGCCCAACACCACCAACCGATTCGGCAACTCATTCCTCACCTGCGTCACCGGCACATGCACTTTCAGCAACTCCCCACACGCCTCGATACACGTCACAAACCCTTCCAGCGTGCGCCCCTGCCTGACCTGCTCGGTAAACGCCGCCACAATCGAATCCCAGGTTTTATTGTCCAGCCGCTTGGAAATCCCTTCATCCACCAGAATCTCCACATAGCGTTCAGCCTCGCAGACAAAAATCAGCATGCCGGTACCGCCCACCGTGTGATGCAGGTTCTGTTCGAGAAACTGCCGCCGCGCCAGGTTCGAGGCGCGCCAGTGCCGTACATGGCGCGGGATCAGGTGCGAGGTGACTTTGGGCAAGCGAAACAGCAGGCACAAAACGACAAATGCGCCCCACTGCACCAGCAGCAGACTGCGCAGGGTCAGCCACCCGGTCAGGTAGTGCACGACGCCGGGCACCACCAGCGCCAACAGGCTGGCCCACAACAGCGGGATATACGCGTAGTCATCGGCGCGCGCAGCGAGCACCGTCACCAGTTCGGCGTCGGTGTCGCGCTCGACCCGGGCAATCGCCTCGGCGACTTTGCGTTGTTCGTGTTCGGTCAGTAGTGCCATGTTGAAAAGTGCCTGCTCATTGTTCTTTTAATGTCACCAGCCGCCGGACGAACCACCGCCGCCGAAACTGCCCCCGCCGCCGCTGAAGCCTCCACCTCCACCTCCACCGCCGCCGCCAAAACCGCCACCACCGCCAAAGCCGCCCCCTCCTCCGGAGCCACCCCGGCCGGCAGGCAGGATACCGAGCATCTGGCAGACAAACACCGTCAGGATGAACAACATCACCAAAAACACGAATAACCCGGGATGTCGCGAAATGAAATCATCGGACGGATCGCCGCTCGATTCATACACCGTCGACGGCTCATCGAGCGGATTGCCGCCCAGCACCACCAGCATCGCCGCTACGCCGTCACTGATGCCTTTGCTGAAGTTGCCACTCTTGAACGCGGGCGTGATGACTTGATGAATGATCACTGACGTCTGCGCGTCGGTCAGCCGATCCTCCAGGCCATAACCGACTTCGATGCGCAGTTTGCGCTCGTCACGGGCGACGATCAGCAGCGCGCCGTTGTTCTTGTCCTTTTGCCCTATGGCCCAGTGCCGCCCGAGCTGAACGCCGAAGTCCTCAATGGTCGTGCCTTGCAGATCCGGCACGGTAACCACGACCAACTGCTCGCCGGTCGCCTGTTCGTGGGCCTGCAACTGCTGGCTCAGTTGCGCACGCACCGACGGCTCGAGCATCTGCGCTTCGTCCACCACCCGCCCGCTCAGCGCCGGGAACGTCAACTCGGCCCGGGCGCTGACGGCGAACAGCCACAGCATCAGCACCAGGCCCATTTTCAACACGCGCATGGACAACCTCGAATCAGAATTTCACTTCCGGGGCCTTTTCCGCGCCGGGCGTGGTGGCTTCGAAGGTTTCGCGGATCGGCAGGTCGCTGTACATCACGCTGTGCCAGAGGCGACCGGGAAAGGTGCGGATCTCGGTGTTGTACTTCTGCACCGCCAGAATGAAATCGCGGCGCGCCACGGCAATGCGGTTTTCCGTGCCTTCCAGCTGCGATTGCAGGGCGAGGAAGTTCTGGTTGGCTTTCAGATCCGGATAGCGCTCGGAGACCACCATCAAGCGGCTCAAGGCGCCGGTCAGTTGATCCTGCGCCTGCTGGAACTGCTTGAGCTTCTCGGGATTGTCGAGGGTGCTGGCGTCAACCTGAATCGACGTCGCTTTCGCCCGCGCTTCAATCACTGCTGTGAGGGTTGCCTCTTCATGCTTGGCGTACCCCTTCACCGTTTCCACCAGATTGGGGATCAGGTCAGCGCGGCGCTGGTACTGGTTCTGCACCTGGCCCCACGCAGCTTTGGCCTGTTCGTCGAGGGTCGGGATATTGTTGATGCCGCACGCGGTCAGCAGGGTGGCCAGCACCAACAACGTGGCAACCTGCAAACGTGAGCGATAGGTTGGACTTGCATTCATCGCAGTGATGCTCCTTGGCACATATCATTATAAAAACCGAGCGCGAAACATTCTCAGCGGGCTCTTGGGGCATAATCGGCCGCGTCGCTGGATTACGACGGGGCAATGGGCTAAAAAGTGCCCTGCGTGATCATGCTGCCAAGTGTTGGCTGCCGTTTTGGCTCTGGTTCTTTGAGCCTGTACCCGAACAACAATAGTCGCTCCCTAAATTTTGGCTGGCCGGCGTTGCATTGCCGCTTGGGCCCTTGAGAAAACTATTCATGAAGAAGCTGTGTTTGCTGGGTCTGTTCGTCAGCCTGGCCAGTCATCAAGTATTGGCCGCCACGACCCCGGTACCCCTGGAAAACAAGGACGCGTTCATCAGCGACCTGATGAAGCAAATGACCCTCGACGAGAAGATCGGCCAGTTGCGCCTGATCAGCATCGGCCCGGAAATGCCCCGTGAGCTGATCCGCAAGGAAATCGCCGCCGGCAACATCGGCGGCACGTTCAACTCGATCACCCGCGCGGAAAACCGACCGATGCAGGACGCTGCCATGCGCAGCCGCCTGAAGATTCCGATGTTTTTTGCGTACGACGTGATCCACGGTCACCGTACGATTTTCCCGATTCCACTGGCCCTCGCCTCGAGCTGGGACATGGACGCCATCGGCCAGTCCGGGCGCGTGGCCGCCAAGGAAGCTGCCGCCGACAGCCTCGACATCACCTTCGCGCCGATGGTCGACATTTCTCGCGACCCGCGCTGGGGCCGCAGCTCCGAAGGCTTCGGTGAAGACACCTACCTGACCTCGCGCATTGCCGGCGTCATGGTCCGCGCCTATCAGGGCGCCACACCGAGCGCAGCCGACAGCATCATGGCCAGCGTCAAGCACTTCGCCCTGTACGGCGCGGTCGAGGGCGGTCGCGACTACAACACCGTCGACATGAGCCCGGTGAAGATGTACCAGGACTACCTGCCACCGTACCGCGCCGCGATTGATGCCGGTGCTGGCGGTGTGATGGTCGCGCTGAACTCGATCAACGGCATCCCGGCCACGGCCAACACCTGGCTGATGAATGATCTGTTGCGCAAGGACTGGGGCTTCAAAGGCCTGGCGGTCAGTGACCACGGCGCGATCTTCGAACTGATCAAACACGGCGTCGCCCGCGACGGTCGTGAAGCGGCGAAGCTGGCGATCAAGGCCGGTATCGACATGAGCATGAACGACACCCTGTACGGCAAAGAGCTGCCGGGGCTGCTCAAGTCCGGCGAGATCGAACAGAAAGACATCGACAACGCCGTGCGTGAAGTGCTCGCGGCCAAGTACGACATGGGCCTGTTCAAAGACCCGTACCTGCGCATCGGCAAGGCTGAAGATGATCCGGCCGACACCTACGCCGAGAGCCGTCTGCACCGCGCCGAGGCCCGTGAAGTGGCGCGTCGCAGCCTCGTTCTGCTGAAGAACCAGAACGAAACCCTGCCGCTGAAGAAAGACGCGAAAGTCGCGCTGGTCGGTCCGCTGGCCAAAGCGCCGATCGACATGATGGGCAGCTGGGCCGCCGCCGGGCGTCCGGCGCAGTCGGTAACGCTGTTCGACGGCATGAGCTCGGTGATCGGCGACAAGGCGAACCTGATCTACGCCCGGGGCGCCAACATCACCAGCGACAAGAAGGTGCTCGACTACCTGAACTTCCTCAACTTCGATGCGCCGGAAGTGGTCGACGACCCGCGCCCGGCCAACGTGCTGATCGAAGAAGCGGTGAAAGCCGCCAAGGATGCTGACGTGATCGTCGCGGCAGTCGGCGAATCCCGTGGCATGTCTCACGAGTCTTCCAGCCGCACCGACCTGAACATCCCGGAAACCCAGCGCGAGCTGATCCGTGCGCTGAAAGCCACCGGCAAACCGCTGGTGCTGGTGCTGATGAACGGCCGCCCACTGACGATTCTCGAAGAGAACCAGTCGGCTGACGCGATTCTGGAAACCTGGTTCAGCGGTACCGAGGGCGGCAACGCCATCGCTGACGTGCTGTTCGGCGACTACAACCCCTCGGGCAAACTGCCGGTGACCTTCCCGCGCTCCGTGGGCCAGATCCCGACCTACTACAACCACCTGAGCATTGGCCGGCCGTTCACGCCGGGCAAACCGGGCAACTACACCTCGCAGTATTTCGATGACACCACGGGCCCGCTGTTCCCGTTCGGTTATGGCCTGAGCTACACGCAATTCGCCCTGAGCGACATGGCGCTGTCATCGACCACCCTGAACGCCACCGGCAAACTCGACGCCAGCGTGATGGTGAAGAACACCGGCAAGCGCGACGGCGAAACCGTGGTGCAGTTGTACATCCAGGACGTCACCGGCTCGATGATCCGCCCGGTGAAAGAACTGAAGAACTTCCAGAAAATCATGCTCAAGGCCGGCGAACAGAAAGTCGTGCACTTCACCATCAGCGAGGATGACCTGAAGTTCTACAACGCCCAGCTCAAATACGCCGCCGAGCCTGGCAAGTTCAACGTGCAGATCGGCCTGGACTCCCAAGACGTGACGCAGCAGAGCTTCGAGTTGCTGTAACCGCTAAAAGCAAAAGATCGCAGCCTTCGGCAACTCCTACATTGGGATGTCGTACACCCTGTAGGAGCTGCCGCAGGCTGCGATCTTTTGATCTCGCTCTACCCGCGGCGGTCGAGAATGTTGACGACCAAGCGATCCACCCAGCCCCACACCCGCTGCTTCACCCGCCGCCACAACGGTCGGCGCTGCCACTCTTCCAGACTCACCTGCTGACTCAGCCCGAAGTCCTTCAAAAAACTCGCCTGCACCGCTGCCGTCAACGACGGGTCCAGTGCCTCCAGATTCGCCTCAAGATTGAAACGCAGGTTCCAGTGATCGAAGTTGCACGAACCGATGCTCACCCAATCGTCCACCAGCACCATTTTCAAATGCAGAAAGCACGGCTGGTATTCGAAGATCTTCACGCCAGCCTTGAGCAGTCGCGGGTAATAACGATGCCCGGCGTAACGCACTGACGGATGATCGGTGCGCGGCCCGGTCAGCAGTAGCCGCACATCCACCCCGCGTACAGCAGCCTTGCGCAGGGAACGGCGGATTTTCCACGTCGGCAGGAAGTACGGCGTGGCCATCCAGATGCGTTTTTGCCCGCTGTTCAAGGCACGGAACAGCGATTGCAGAATGTCGCGATGCTGGCGGGCGTCGGCATACGCCACGCGGCCCATGCCCTCGCCCTTGTCCGGCACCCGTGGCAAACGCGGCAGACCGAAATGCGCAGCCGGGCGCCAGGCGCGGCGATAACGGTTGGCAATCCATTGGCGATCAAACAGCAATTGCCAATCGATCACCAGCGGGCCGCTGATCTCGACCATCACTTCGTGCCATTCGCTGGTGTCGTGGCCCGGCGTCCAGAACTCGTCGGTGACTCCGGTGCCACCGACCACTGCCAGACGCTGATCGACCAGCAGCAACTTGCGGTGATCGCGATAAAAGTTGCCGACCCAACGCCGCCAGTGCAGGCGATTGTAAAAACGCAGTTCGACCCCGGCATGGGTCAGACGCTGACGCAGGTTGAGCGTAAAGGCAAGGCTGCCGTAATCATCGAACAGGCACCGTACGCGCACGCCACGCTCGGCGGCCAGCACCAGCGCTTGCACAATGGTTTCGGCACAGGCGCCGGCCTCGACCAGATACAACTCGAGTTCGATCTGCTCCTGCGCGCCGGCAATCTGCTCGAGCATGCGCGGGAAGAATTGCGGGCCGTCGATCAACAGTTCGAAGCGGTTGCCATCGCGCCACGGAAACACCGCGCCGCGCATGTCAGCGCGCCGTGAAAATCAGCACCGCACCCACCGGCACCGACAGACTGATGGCCGACAGGTCAGCGAGTTTGCGCAGGCTTTCCAGCCCCGGCACGAGATCGAAATCCTCGGCGTTGATCACCAGCGGTTCTAGCGTGACCACTTGAAAACGTCGGTCATCAAGACGCGTCGCCAGCAGCTCAGCGGGGTACTCGTGCTGCTTGCCGTGCAGCTTGACGGTCAGCGGCAGGCGCAATTCCAGCTGCGCACCGGGGGCCAGATCGTTGATCGGACGCAGGTCGATCTGGGTAGTGATGGTTGCTTCGGGGAATTGCTCGATCTGGAACAGCTCCTTGCGCATGCGCTCATCACGCAGCGGGATGCCGCTGTTGATCGAATCCAGCTCGACTTCGACTTCGGCGCGACCGTTGGGGTCGACCTTGCCGTGCAACACCAGAAAGCGCTGCACCTCGGAAATATGGGTGTTTTTCGTGCTGACAAACGACAGCCGCGACGACTCGCCGTCCAGATACCAATTGGCGTGCGCCGGCATCGCGACGGTGGCGAGCAGCAGGCTGGACAGGGTTGCACAGAGAGAGCGGTTGAACATTGAACACTCGTGGGGCCGATAAACCTGCACGAACCTTAACCGCCCCCAAAGTTATTGCAACATCAAGATCAAAAGATCGCAGCCTTCGGCAGCTCCTACAGGGTGGACCCGATCATGTAGGAGCTGCCGAAGGCTGCGATCTTTTAAGGCTGTAAACGACAACCTTGGCGTTCGCTCAACCACTGGGCGCGGTTGCTGCGGCCCATGCCGCTGACGGTGATGGTTTTGCTGGCGCTGTCATCGGTGAATGCGCTGGTCGGCAGCCACTGTTTTACGTAGCCACGGCAGTATTGCGCGTCGTTATTCATCACATAGCGGCACGAACAGTATTCCTTGGCGGTGTACGCACTGATGATGTCGGGGAAGGCCCACAGGTTTTCGCGCTCGTAGCCGACCCAGCCGAGCAGCAGGACAAGCAGTAACAACCAGAAGCGCTTCATGGCTGCACCGCCTTCAGCACGCGCTGAAGCAATTCGTTGTGGCGATAGCTACCGTCGCGGTCATCGGCATAGCGCACGATCACCAGCTTCTCGCTGGGAATCACGTACAGCGCCTGGCCCCAGTGGCCGAGGGCGGCGAAGGTGTCCGGCGGTGCGTCGGGCCACGGTGACGCGGCGCCATCGGCCGGACGATTGAGCCACCAGTGGCCGCCGGGCACAGCTTCGTCCTGATGGGCCTTGTAACCGGCGAAGGGAGTGCGGTTGAACGCCAACCAGTCCTTGGGCAATAACTGCCGATCCTGCCAGCGCCCGTCACGGGCCATCAGCAGCCCGACCCGCGCCAGATCCCGCGCCGTCAGGTAAGCGTACGACGACGCGACAAGAGTGCCAGCGGCATCGGTTTCCCACACGGCGTGGCGGATGCCCAGCGGCTCGAACAACGCCGTCCACGGATAATCCGGATAACGCTGCGGGCCGACGATAGTTTTCAACGCCGCCGCGAGCAGGTTGCTGTCGCCGCTGGAATAACGGAAGACCTGCCCCGGTGCGGCGTAGGCGTCGTGATCGGCAGTGAACGCGGCCATGTCGCGATGGCCACGGGTGTAAAGCATTGCCACCACCGAGGATTTCAGTGGCGCGTATTCGTAGTCTTCCTGCCAGTCGATGCCCGAGGCCCAGTGCAGCAGGTCGGCGATTTTGATCGCCGGGTGCTGTTCCAGCGGCGGGTAAAACTGCACGGCCGGATCGTCGAGTTTGAACAGACCTTCGCCGTACGCCACGCCGAAAACGGTGGCCATCAGGCTTTTGCTGATCGACCAGGTCAGGTGCGGGGTATGTTCGGTGGTCGGGCCGGCGTAGCGTTCGTAGATGATCTGGCCATCGCGGACGATCAACAGCGCGTCGGTGCGGATGCCTTTGCGGGTGGTGTCATCGCGGGGTGGGAAGGCGTAACGCTCCAAGGCCTCAACGGCCGGGCCGGTGATCTTCGGGCCGGTTGGCCATTGTTCGCCGGGCCATGGTTCGGCTTGAACGGTAAAGCAGATCAGCAGCAGAAACAGCGACAGGCCTTTGAACATGGTGAGGGCTCTTGGGGGAACCTGCTGAGACTAGTCGGAGTTCATGACACATTTGAGTTTTGCTATCCATAAGATCGCCATCGCTGGCAAGCCAGCTCCCACAAGGTTCTTTAGTGAATACAAATTTTGTGATCACCTGTGAAACCTGTGGGAGCTGGCTTGCCAGCGATGGGGCCAGTCAGGACACCACCAGAGCCTTGGCCAAGCGCTTGGCCCGAGCCCCCGCCGCCAACTGCATCACGCTTTGATCGCGCTGCCACATCTGCGCCCACTCTGCCGGACCGTCAGCCAACGCCTGACTCACCTCCCCCTCCAGCGCCTCAAACTGCGCAAACAAGCCACCCAGCAACACATGCCCGGCCGGATTGTTCGGCGGCTGCCGACTCGCCTCCGCGCACCCGGCCAACAGCGCCAGCAAGCGCAATTGCAGCGCCTGCGGCCAGTCACTGTCCTGGCCGACGCCATATAGCCACGCGGTCATCGCGCTCAGCACGTAGACATCTTCCAGCGTGCGAAACGGTTTGACGTAAGCGTCCCAACCATCGCCCGCGAGCAATTCGCACAACGCGCCATCCAGTTGCAGGCGGCCATGACTGATGTCCGGCATCAACGGCAGCGCCGGCAGTTTTTCCACGGTCACGCCGGGTTCGCCGGGATACACCACGGCCAGACTCAGACGCGGCGTTTCACCGGGGTCCTCACTGCGTGCAGCGATCAACAGCCAGTCTGCCGCATCGCCGGCGGTGACGAAATCCTTGCGTCCATGCAGACGCAAATCGCTAAGCCGTGTCTGCATGTCCGCCGGGCGCAGACTGCGCTGTTCGGTCGCGCACAACGCACCAAGGCTCAGCGGTGCGCTCGGCCACAGCATGCGCAAGGCCGCCTGATAACCGACCAGAAACGCCAGCCCCGGCGTCGCCATCCGCCGCCCGCCCGCGACCGCCAGTTCGAACGGGGTGACGTTGCCCAGTTGCTGCAACAACGTCGAAAAACCCTCGGCCAGGTCAGCAACGGCGGGCAATCGTTCACGGCGGTGCAGCAGATCTGGCCAGGGCATAAGCGGCTCCTTGTGGGCTGTCATATAAGCATCACCGAACGTTCATGGCGATGACACCGGGGCTACATAGCCTGACTTTGCACAACACGGCTGCATAAAGAAAGTCGATCGGCTGCAACCCACGACGGGTTAAAGGCCCGTACGGAGATTCACATGACTCAGATCGCCCGCATCAGCGACACCGGCAATGAACGCCGCCTGCAAGCCGAACGCCTGATCGGCGCCGAGGCCTTGCAGCAAGCCCAGGCCTTGCGCTTCAACGTCTTCAGCGGCGAGTTCAACGCCAAACTGAAAGGCGCGGAACTGGGTCTGGACATGGATGATTATGATGTTCACTGCAGCCATATCGGCGTGCGTGACTTGAACACCGGCCGTCTGGTCGCGACCACCCGCCTGCTCGATCACACCGCCGCCAGCAGCCTCGGCAAGTTCTACAGCGAAGAAGAATTCAGCCTGCACGGGCTCGCTCATCTGCAAGGCCCGATCCTCGAAATCGGCCGCACCTGCGTCGACCCGGCGTACCGCAACGGCGGCACCATTGCGGTGTTGTGGGGCGAATTGGCCGAAGTGTTGAATCAGGGCGGTTACAGCTACTTGATGGGTTGCGCGAGCATTCCGATGCAGGACGGCGGTATCCAGGCCCACGCGATCATGCAGCGCCTGCGCGAACGTTATCTGTGCACCGAAAACCTGCGCGCCGAGCCGAAAAATCCGCTGCCGACGCTGGATATCCCTTCCAACGTGATTGCGGAAATGCCGCCGCTGCTCAAGGCTTATATGCGCCTGGGCGCGAAAATCTGTGGCGAGCCGTGCTGGGACGAAGACTTCCAGGTTGCCGACGTGTTTATCCTGCTCAAGCGCGACGAACTCTGCCCGCGCTACGCCAAGCACTTCAAGGCGGCCGTGTGATGAGCCGGTTGCGCGTGTACGCGCGAATCGCGCGAGTGTTGTTGGTGGTGGCACTGGGTTTGACCATGGCCAGCGTCTTTGGCATGTTTGAACGGATTGGCCTGGCGCATTCGATGGAGCGGCGCCAGCGCTGGTCGCGCTTCTTTATGGCGCGCCTGAGCAATGCCCTGCCCTTTCGCGTGACCGTGCACGGCGAGTTGCCGAAACAGCCGATGCTGTGGGTCAGCAATCATGTGTCGTGGACCGATATTCCGCTGCTCGGCATGCTGACGCCGCTGTCGTTTCTGTCCAAAGCCGAAGTGCGCACCTGGCCGGTGGCCGGTTGGCTCGCGGCGAAGGCTGGCAGCCTGTTCATCCGTCGCGGTTCGGGCGACAGCCAGTTGATCCGCAAACAGATGACCCGTCACCTGCAAACCGACCATGCGCTGTTGATGTTCCCCGAGGGCACCACCACCGATGGCCGCTCGCTGCGTACCTTTCATGGACGCTTGCTGGCAGCGGCGATTGATTCCGAGGTGATGCTGCAACCGGTGGCAATCCGTTATCTGCGTGACGGTGAAATCGACGCACTGGCGCCGTTCATTGGGGATGACGATCTGCTGTCGCACCTGATGCGCCTGTTCAGCAATGATTGCGGCGATGTCGAAGTGCACCTGCTCAAGCCGCTTGCCTGTCAGGGTCGTGAACGTGCGGCGCTGGCGTTTGAAGCGCAGCAGGCGGTGCAGAAGGCGTTGTTTGGTGCGATTCCGGAAACCCGACAATCGCCAATGCGCCCGGCAATCGCTGCCTGATATACAAATCCTGAAATCACCCTGAGACCCTGTGGGAGCTGGCTTGCCAGCGATAGCGGCAGACCAGTCGACATATAAGTTGGATGTGTCGACGCCATCGCTGGCAAGCCAGCTCCCACAGGGATTCAGGTTGTCTGAGAGAGTTGAGAAAAGTCCTGGAGCTGCGGGTAGAACAAGCGGAAGTCATCGCTCAACGGCTCATACAACCGCCGCAATTCCTGCATCGCCCCCGCCAGCTCTTCCGGCCGACTCAATCGCCGCGAGATGCCGCGCAACACTTGCTCCAGCACTTCGAATTCCTGATACGAGCCCAACCAGTCGTTGGCGACCATGTGCGGGGCGATCTTCGCCAGCCGTTCGGGCAATTGCGGTTCACCGGACAGCACCCGATACACATCGGCGGTGAAGTGCTCCAGCGGCTGATTGGCATACAGCGTCCAGTCCCGCGCCAGGCAATGATCGAAAAACACGTCGAGCACGATCCCGGCATAGCGCCGGCGCGTGTCGGAAAATCGGCCGAGGGCGATGTCCACCAGCGGATGGCGGTCAGTGAACACGTCAATCCGTCGATGCAGTTGAATGGCCGCCTCCACCTCCGGCGCAAACTGCCCTTGCAGCCGACCTTTGACGAAATCGCCATACAGACTGCCAAGCAGTTGCCCGGGGCGCTGGCCTCCGAGGTGTAAATGTGCGAGATAGTTCATGGGCGCAGCTTAGCACTGCGACCCATAAGCCATACACCCACGTATCGTTATAACGCGATATACCAATTTATGCTGACGTCAGATCAAAATCATATTGGTGTATCGCGATCTAACGATTTATATTTCGCCACATCGCGATATAGCGTTGTACACATTGTGAGCACCCTGCCATGAACCTCGACCTCGACGAAATAATAAAAGCCCTGGCGCACCCGGTACGGCGAGACATCCTCAACTGGCTGAAAGACCCGAAGAACGAATTTCCGGAACAGTTGCACAACCATGAGTACGGCATCTGCGCCGGGCAGATCGATCAACGCTGCGGCCTGTCACAGTCGACCGTTTCGGCACACCTCGCAACGTTGCAACGCGCCGGCCTGATCAGCAGCCAGAAGGCCGGTCAATGGCACTTTTTCAAACGTAACGAGGACGTCATCCAGGCGTTCCTCAGTACCCTCAGTAAAGAGCTCTGACCCTTAACGTCAGCCAGCCGACAAGGAAACCTGCATGCCCCTCTCGCTCCTCATACTCGCCTTGAGCGCTTTCGCCATCGGCACCACCGAGTTCGTCATCATGGGCCTGCTGCCCGATGTGGCGGCTGACCTCGGTGTGTCGATCCCCGGCGCCGGCTGGCTGGTGACCGGTTACGCCCTGGGCGTGGCGATCGGTGCGCCGTTCATGGCAATGGCCACGGCCAGACTGCCGCGCAAGGCAGCCCTGGTGGCGTTGATGGGCATCTTTATTGTCGGCAACCTGCTCTGCGCCATTGCCAGTGACTACAACGTGCTGATGTTCGCCCGAGTGATCACGGCGCTGTGCCATGGTGCGTTTTTCGGCATCGGTTCTGTCGTCGCGGCGAATCTGGTGCCGGCCAACAAGCGTGCGTCGGCGGTGGCTTTGATGTTCACCGGCTTGACCCTGGCCAACGTCCTCGGTGTGCCGCTGGGCACTGCGCTGGGTCAGCAATACGGCTGGCGCTCGACCTTCTGGGCGGTGACCGTCATCGGTGTGATTGCCCTGATCGGCCTGATCCGTTTCCTGCCGGCCAAGCGTGACGAAGAGAAACTCGACATGCGCGCCGAACTCGCCGCCCTCAAAGGTGCGGGGATCTGGCTATCGCTGAGCATGACCGCGCTGTTCGCCGCGTCCGTATTCACCCTGTTCACCTACGTCGCCCCGCTGCTCGGCGAAGTCACCGGTGTGTCGCCGCGTGGCGTGACCTGGACGCTGATGCTGATCGGCCTGGGCCTGACCGTCGGCAACATCATCGGCGGCAAACTCGCCGACAAAGGCATGGCCGCCACGTTGATTGGCGTGTTCATCGCCATGGCCGTGGTCTCCACCGTGCTGACCTGGACCAGCGTTGCGCTGATCCCGACTGAAATCACCCTGTTCCTCTGGGCCACCGCGTGTTTCGCCGCCGTACCGGCGCTGCAAGTCAACGTGGTGACCTTCGGCAAAGCGGCACCGAACCTGGTCTCGACCCTGAACATCGGCGCGTTCAACGTCGGCAATGCCCTCGGCGCCTGGGTTGGCGGCAGCGTTATCGCTCACGGCTACGGCCTGACCCGTGTACCACTGGCAGCCGCCGCGCTGGCAGTGCTCGCTCTGCTGGTGACCCTGATTACTTTTCGTCAGAACGGCAATGCCGATCTGGCCCCGGCAACCAACTGATTAACTTTTACTTACGAGGGTTGTAGACATGGCAACTATTTTTGATCCGATCAAACTCGGCGACATCGAGCTGGCCAACCGCATCATCATGGCCCCGCTGACCCGCTGCCGCGCCGACGAAGGCCGCGTACCGAACGCGCTGATGGCTGAATACTACGTACAGCGCGCGTCCGCTGGCCTGATCCTCAGCGAAGCCACTTCGGTAACGCCAATGGGCGTCGGCTACCCAGACACCCCGGGCATCTGGTCCAACGATCAAGTGCGCGGCTGGGCCAACGTGACCAAAGCGATTCACGCTGCCGGCGGCAAGATTTTCCTGCAACTGTGGCACGTGGGCCGTATCTCTCACGAGTCGTACCTCAACGGTGAAGCGCCGGTGGCACCGAGCGCGATCCAGCCTAAAGGTCACGTCAGCCTGGTGCGCCCACTGGCCGACTACCCAACCCCGCGTGCCCTGGAAACCGCTGAAATCGCCGACATCGTCGATGCTTACCGCACCGGTGCCGAGAACGCCAAAGCCGCCGGTTTCGACGGCGTGGAAATCCACGGTGCCAACGGTTACCTGCTCGACCAGTTCCTGCAAAGCAGCACCAACCAGCGCACTGACAACTACGGTGGCTCGCTGGAAAACCGTGCGCGTCTGCTGCTGGAAGTGACTGACGCCGCGATCGAAGTCTGGGGCGCCGGCCGTGTCGGTGTGCACCTGGCACCGCGCGCCGATTCCCACGACATGGGCGATGACAACCTGGCAGAAACCTTCACCTACGTCGCACGTGAACTGGGCAAGCGCGGTATCGCGTTCATCTGCTCCCGTGAGAAAGAAGGCGCCGACAGCCTCGGCCCACAACTGAAAGAAGCCTTCGGTGGCCCGTACATCGCCAACGAAAAATTCACCAAGGAAAGCGCCAACGAGTGGCTGGCCAGCGGCAAGGCTGACGCCGTGGCGTTTGGCGTACCGTTCATCGCCAACCCGGATCTGCCGGCTCGTTTGAAGGCGGATGCGCCGTTGAATGAGGCGCGTCCGGAGTTGTTTTACGCTAAAGGGCCGGTGGGTTATATCGACTATCCGACGCTTTAAGGCATCACGCAGAAACGCAAAAGCCCCCGACTTGTGAGAGTCGGGGGCTTTTTTTGTGCTCGCTTGAGATTGATTGCGCGGCTGAGTACGTAGCCCCTCACCCCAGCCCTCTCCCGAGGGAGAGGGAGCCGATCGGGGAATGTTCAAAACCTGAGTTCGACTGGATATTTCAGGTCGGCGTATCTCGAAAGAACACCTCGGTCAGTCCCCTCTCCCTCTGGTAGAGGGAGCCGATCGGGGAATGTTTGAAACCAGAGTTCGACTGGATTTTCACGTCGGTGTAACTCGAAAGAACATCTCGGTCAGTCCCCTCTCCCTCTGGGAGAGGGCTGGGGTGAGGGCAAGCGGCCAACACTTGTTCACACAGACGACACAAATTCCCTACAAAATGCGTAGCTCGCTACGTTTAAACTCCCCGCCGCGAACGGGTATAAAAGCAGGTCAATTGACATAGGCTGTGCCAATTACGCATTTTGTTTCATTTGCGCAGGCTGGGGCTCAGGCGCAGCATATCCAACCCTGTATCGACCCAACGTTCGGCCTCGGCATGCAGCTCAAAGCTGTCCGGCGCCAGCAGCCAACCATACAGAAGGCCATCGATATAGCTGTGAATACTGATGGCCGCACGGGCGGTGTCGAGATCTTCCGGCAACTGTCCGCGATTGACCGCATTACGCAACGTCAGAGCGATGCGCTCGTTGCAATCGAGGCTGACGTCCCGGCGCTGTTGGCGCAAATCGCACATTTCATCGGTGAACTCGCACTTATGAAACAGAATTTCGTTGATACGCCGGGTTTTCGGGTCCAGTGCAACTTGATGAAACAAATGAATCAGCAGTTGGCGCATGCAGCCCAACGGATCGAGTTCATCTTCACTTTCGCTGGCCCTGGCCAATTCATCCAGCGGCTCACGCAGCGAATCCAGCATGGCCTGTACCAGATCAGCCTTGTTACTGAAATGCCAGTAAATAGCACCGCGCGTGACCCCGGCCATTGTTGCGATATCGGCCAGCGTCGTACGAGCGACGCCCCTTTCATAAAAGGCTTTCTCCGCCGCTTCCAGAATCTGGCTACGGGTTTCTTGAGCTTCCTCTTTGGTACGACGGACCATGACAGTAAAACCTCAAACAGGATGTTTCAGGGATGGCTGAATATCCGCTGAATAAAGAGGGGGCGATCTCTCACGGATCAGCTCCCCGGCCTACAATTTCAAACCTTGCAACGACTTTTGTAACGGGTTGGGTACGCGGCAAAGGTATTTACAAACAACCATGAACGTAAGTATATTCCTTAGCAAGCTACTTATCCACCCGGCACCCTTTTTTTACCCTTCCACACTTCTTGTGCGCTTTTTGCGCGCCTGACCCGAGGATCTTCATGCAATTCAAGCCAGCTGTTACCGCTCTGGTCACTGCCGTCGCCCTGGCATCGCTGCTCAGCGGATGTAAAAAGGAAGAAGCGGCCCCGGCCGCTCCACCGCCTCAGGTCGGCGTCGTCACCCTGCAACCACAAGCCTTTACCCTCACTTCCGAACTGCCGGGCCGCACCAGTGCGTTCCGCATCGCCGAAGTGCGACCACAGGTCAATGGCATCATTCTCAAGCGTCTGTTCAAGGAAGGCGGCGATGTCAAAGCCGGCCAGCAGCTGTATCAGATCGATCCGTCGGTCTATGAAGCGACCCTGAAAAGCGCCGAAGCCAACCTGCGTTCGACCAAGTCGATCTCTGACCGCTACAAGCAACTGGTCGACGAGCAGGCCGTGAGCCGTCAGGAATACGACACTGCTGTGGCCAACCGCATGGAATCGGAAGCTTCGTTGCAGAGCGCGCAGATCAACGTGCGTTACACCAAGGTCTACGCGCCGATCTCCGGGCGTATCGGCCGTTCTTCAGTGACCGAAGGTGCACTGGTCAGCAATGGCCAGACCGACGCCATGGCCGTGATCCAGCAGCTGGATCCGATCTACGTCGACGTTACGCAGTCGTCGGTTGAACTGCTTGAACTGCGCCGTGAGCTGGAAAGCGGTCGCCTGCAAAAAGCCGGCGATAACGCCGCTGCGGTCAAGCTGACCCTGGAAGACGGCAGCCAGTACAAGCTCGACGGTAAGCTGGAATTCTCCGAAGTGTCGGTCGATCAGACCACCGGTTCGGTGACCCTGCGTGCCGTGTTCCCGAACCCGGATCACACCCTGTTGCCAGGCATGTTCGTCCACGCGCAGCTGCAGGCCGGTGTCAACAGCGCCGCGATCCTCGCGCCACAGCAAGGCGTGACCCGTGACCTCAAAGGCACGCCGACCGCGCTGGTCGTTGGCGCCGATAACAAGGTCGAACTGCGTCAGCTCAAGGCCAGCCGCACCGTGGGCAGCCAGTGGCTGATCGAAGACGGCCTGAAGGCTGGCGATCGTCTGATCACCGAAGGTCTGCAGTACGTCAAACCAGGTGTTGAAGTCAAAGCCACTGAAGCGACCAACGTTCACGCAAAGAACCCGGCCCCCGCACAGGCAGCTGACAAAGCCGCCGGCGGCAAAGGGGAGTAACCCATGTCAAAATTCTTTATCGACCGTCCGATTTTCGCCTGGGTAATCGCCCTGGTGATCATGCTGGTCGGGGCACTTTCGATCCTGAAATTGCCGATCAACCAGTACCCGAGCATTGCGCCGCCGGCCATTGCGATCTCCGTGACCTACCCGGGCGCTTCGGCGCAAACCGTGCAGGACACCGTGGTCCAGGTCATCGAGCAGCAGCTCAACGGTATCGACAACCTGCGTTATGTGTCCTCGGAAAGTAACTCCGACGGCAGCATGACCATCACCGCGACCTTCGAGCAAGGCACCAACTCCGACACCGCGCAGGTGCAGGTTCAGAACAAGCTGAACCTGGCCACCCCGCTGTTGCCGCAGGAAGTGCAGCAACAAGGTATCCGTGTGACCAAGGCAGTGAAGAACTTCCTCTTGGTGATCGGTGTGGTTTCGCGTGACGGCAGCATGTCCAAGGACGACCTGTCCAACTACATTGTGTCGAACATGCAGGATCCGATCTCGCGGACCGCCGGTGTCGGTGACTTCCAGGTCTTCGGTGCCCAGTACGCGATGCGCATCTGGCTCGACCCGGCCAAGTTGAACAACTTCAACCTGACCCCGGTCGACGTGAAAACCGCCATTGCGGCGCAGAACGTCCAGGTCTCGTCCGGCCAGCTCGGCGGGTTGCCTGCCGTACAAGGCCAGCAACTCAACGCCACGATCATCGGCAAGACCCGTCTGCAGACCGCCGAGCAGTTCAAGGAAATTCTGCTCAAGGTCAACAAGGACGGCTCGCAGGTTCGCCTCAAGGACGTCGCCGACGTTGGCCTGGGTGGCGAGAACTACGCGATCAGCGCCCAGTTCAACGGCAGCCCGGCTTCCGGTCTGGCGGTGAAACTGGCCAACGGCGCCAACGCCCTCGACACCGCCAAGGCCCTGCGCAAGACGATTGATGACCTCAAGCCGTTCTTCCCGCAAGGCATGGAAGTGGTGTTCCCGTACGACACCACCCCCGTGGTGACCGAGTCGATCAAAGGTGTGGTTCACACCCTGGTCGAAGCGATCGCGCTGGTGTTCCTGGTGATGTTCCTGTTCCTGCAAAACTTCCGCGCCACCGTCATCACCACGATGACCGTGCCGGTGGTATTGCTCGGTACGTTCGGTATCCTCGCCGCCGCCGGGTTCAGCATCAACACGCTGACCATGTTCGGCATGGTACTGGCCATCGGTTTGCTGGTGGACGACGCCATCGTCGTGGTGGAAAACGTCGAGCGGGTGATGAGCGAAGAAGGCTTGTCACCCAAGGAAGCGACCAAAAAGTCCATGGGCCAGATCCAGGGCGCACTGGTCGGTATCGCCCTCGTACTGTCGGCGGTATTGCTGCCGATGGCGTTCTTCAGTGGCTCCACCGGTGTGATCTACAAGCAGTTCTCGATCACCATCGTCTCGGCCATGGCCCTGTCGGTGCTGGTCGCCCTGATATTCACCCCGGCGCTGTGCGCCACCATGCTCAAGCCGATTCCGAAAGGCGAGCATGGCACGCCGAAAAAAGGCTTCTTCGGCTGGTTCAACCGCAATTTCGACCGTGGCGTACAAAGCTACGAGCGCGGTGTCGGCAACATGCTCTCGCGCAAAGCACCGTACCTGCTGGCCTACCTGCTGATCGTCGTCGGCATGATCTGGCTGTTCACCCGCATTCCGACCGCGTTCCTGCCGGAAGAAGACCAGGGCGTTCTGTTCGCCCAGGTGCAGACTCCGGCCGGTTCCAGCGCCCAGCGGACTCAGGTGGTCGTGGATGAAATGCGTGAATACCTGCTACGTCCGAACAAGGACGGCGGCGAGGCAGACGCGGTGGCTTCGGTGTTCACCGTCACCGGCTTCAACTTCGCCGGTCGCGGTCAGAGTTCGGGTATGGCGTTCATCATGCTCAAGCCGTGGGGTGAACGTAACGCCGACAACAGCGTGTTCAACCTTGCGGCCCGTGCCCAGCAGCACTTCTTCAGTTTCCGCGATGCGATGGTGTTTGCCTTTGCCCCGCCAGCGGTACTGGAGCTGGGTAACGCCACTGGTTTCGACGTATTCCTGCAGGACCGTGCCGGTATCGGCCACGAAAAACTGATGGAAGCGCGCAACCAGTTCCTCGGCATGGCGGCGCAGAGCAAAGTCCTGACGCAAGTGCGTCCGAACGGCCTGAACGACGAGCCGCAGTTCCAGCTGGAAATCGATGACGAGAAGGCCAGTGCCCTGGGCATTACCATCAGCGACATCAACAACACCCTGTCGATTGCCTTGGGCAGTAGCTACGTCAACGACTTCATCGACCGTGGTCGCGTGAAGAAGGTGTACGTGCAAGGCCAGCCGGATTCGCGCATGAGTCCGGAAGACCTGAAGAAGTGGTACGTACGGAACGCCGCCGGCACCATGGTTCCGTTCTCGGCATTCGCCAAGGGCGAGTGGATCTACGGTTCGCCGAAACTGGCGCGTTACAACGGCGTGGAAGCGGTCGAAGTGCTGGGTGCTCCTGCGCCGGGTTACTCCACCGGTGAAGCGATGGCCGAAGTCGAAGCGATTGCCAAGAAACTGCCGGCCGGTGTCGGTATCTCCTGGACCGGTCTGTCCTACGAGGAACGTCTGTCCGGTTCGCAAGCACCGGCGCTGTACGCCCTGTCGCTGCTGATGGTGTTCCTGTGTCTGGCAGCGCTGTATGAGAGCTGGTCGATTCCGATTGCCGTTATGCTCGTGGTGCCGCTGGGGATCATCGGCGCACTGATGGCCACCAGCCTGCGCGGGCTGTCCAACGACGTGTATTTCCAGGTGGGCTTGTTGACGACTATCGGTCTGGCGGCTAAAAACGCCATTCTGATCGTCGAGTTCGCCAAGGAACTGCATGAACAAGGGCGTAGCCTGCGCGATGCGGCGATCGAAGCGTGCCGCATGCGTCTGCGACCGATCATCATGACCTCGCTGGCCTTCGTCCTCGGTGTTGTACCGTTGGCGATCTCCACCGGCGCCGGTTCGGGCAGTCAACATGCGATCGGTACGGGCGTGATTGGCGGTATGCTCACCGCCACGATCCTGGCGATCTTCTGGGTCCCACTGTTCTTCGTCACGGTTTCGTCCATGGGCCAGCGTAAAAACGCCGACCAGGATGAAACTAAAGAAACTCCTAAAGAGGCTGGCCAATGAGCAAGTCGCTACTCTCCCTCGCAGTCGCCGCCTTCGTGCTGAGCGGTTGCTCGCTGATACCTGACTATCAGCAGCCTGAAGCCCCGGTCGCAGGCCAGTACCCACAGGGGCCGGCATACTCGCCGGCCCAGGCTCCGGCGCAGGCCGCTGCCGAACAGGGCTGGAAGCAGTTTTTCCATGACCCGGCCCTGCAACAGCTGATCCAGGTCTCGCTGGAAAACAACCGCGACCTGCGTGTTGCCGCACTGAACATCGACGCTTACGCGGCTCAATACCGCATCCAGCGCGCCGACCTGTTCCCGGCAGTTTCGGCCAATGGCAGCGGCAGCCGCCAGCGGGTTCCGGCCCGTGCCTCGCAGACCGGCGAGTCGAGCATCACCAGCTCCTACTCCGCCACGGTCGGCGTCAGTGCCTACGAACTCGACCTGTTCGGTCGGGTTCGCAGCCTGAGCGAACAAGCGCTGCAACAATACTTCGCCACTGAAGAAGCGCGCCGCAGCACCCAGATCAGCCTGGTCGCCAGCGTCGCCAACGCCTACCTGACCTGGCAGGCCGACAAGGAACTGCTCAAGCTGACGCAAGACACCCTCGGTGCCTTCGAAGAAAGCTACAAGTTGACCAGTCGCAGCAACGAAGTCGGTGTCGCCTCGGCACTGGATCTGGCGCAGTCGCGCACCTCGGTCGAGAACGCCCGGGCACAACTGGCGCGTTACACCCGCCAGGTGGCGCAGGACGAAAACAGCCTGACCCTGCTGCTCGGCACCGGTATCCCGGCCAATCTGCAAACGGCCAAACCGCTGTCCGATGACCTGCTCAGCGATGTTCCGCCGGGTCTGCCTTCGGATCTCTTGCAACGTCGTCCGGACATCCTGCAAGCCGAGTACAACCTGAAAGCGGCCAACGCCAACATCGGCGCGGCCCGTGCCGCGTTCTTCCCGAGCATCAGCCTGACCGCCAACGCGGGTAGCCTGAGCCCGGATCTGTCCGGTCTGTTCAAGGGTGGTTCGGGGACGTGGCTGTTCCAGCCGCAGATCAACCTGCCGATCTTCAACGCCGGCAGCCTGCGCGCCAGCCTCGACTACGCCAAGATCCAGAAGGACATTGGCGTGGCGAACTACGAGAAGTCCATTCAAACGGCCTTCCAGGAAGTCGCCGACGGCCTGGCCGCACGCCAGACCTACACCGAGCAGTTGCAAGCGCAGCGTGACTTCGTGCAGGCCAACCAGGATTACTACCGTTTGGCCGAACGTCGCTACCGCATCGGCGTCGACAGTAACCTGACCTTCCTCGATGCCCAGCGTCAGCTGTTCAGCGCGCAACAAGCGCTGATCACCGACCGCCTCGCGCAGCTGACCAGTGCGGTCAACCTGTACAAGGCCCTGGGCGGTGGCTGGAATGCGCAAACCGCGCAGAACGAACCGCTGAAAGAAGAAGCACCGAAGATGAAGCTGTTCTGATCATCATCGGCTGAATACAAGGAGCCCACCGATTGGTGGGCTTTTTGTTGCCTGAGAATCAAAAGATCGCAGCCTTCGGCAGCTCCTACATTTGAAAGGCGTTGCCCTGTAGGAGCTGCCGAAGGCTGCGATCTTTTGATCTTCAATGCTGTTCGATAATCGCCCGAAACCCGCTTTTCCCAATTGAATCCGAACATCCGCCCCCCGCACCATTCGCTCAACAAAACCAATAACAACAGGTTAGACACCATGCTCCCGCGCCCTGCTCCGACCGGCTGACCGCCGTCGCTTCACCCCCTGAATTCATCGCATTTCTGCACCGTAAAAACCGGCCGCAGCGCACCCGTTCGCCCTAAAAAAACAAGAGAGACCCGAGCCCATGACAACCTCCCCTGCGCCTTACGCAATTCCCGGCCTGATCGCCCTGGCCCTGGCCGGTGCGGCGCTGCCCGCTGCGGCTGAAGAAGCCGGTTTCATCGAGGGCGCGAAGGTCAACCTCAACCTGCGCAACTTCTACATCAACCGCAACTTCACCAACCCGACCAAAGCGCAGGGCAAGGCTGAAGAGTGGACGCAGAGCTTCATCCTCGACGCCAAATCCGGCTTCACCCAAGGCACCGTCGGCTTCGGCATGGATGTACTCGGCCTGTACTCAGTGAAACTCGATGGCGGTAAAGGCACGGGCGGCACGCAGCTGTTGCCGCTGGATCACGACGGTCGCCCGGCGGACCATTTCGGCCGCACCAATGTCGCCTTCAAGGCCAAGCTTTCGCAGACCGAAGTGAAGGTCGGCGAGTGGATGCCGGTGCTGCCGATCCTGCGTTCGGACGACGGTCGCTCGCTGCCGCAAACCTTTCGCGGCGGGCAGATCACGTCCAAAGAAATTGACGGCCTGACCCTCTATGGCGGCCAGTTCCGCGCCAACAGCCCGCGCGACGACAGCAGCATGAGCGACATGTCGATGACCGGCAAATCGGCGTTCACCTCCGATCGCTTCAACTTTCAGGGCGGTGAATACGTTTTCAACGAAAAACGCACGCAGATCGGGCTGTGGAACGCTGAACTCAAGGACATCTACAGCCAGCAATACGTCAACCTGATCCACAGCCAGCCGCTGGGCGACTGGACCCTCGGCGCCAACCTCGGTTTCTTCTACGGCAAGGACGACGGCAGCGCCCGCGCCGGCGATCTCGACAACAAAACCTGGTCAGGGATGTTCTCGGCGAAGTACGGTGGCAACACCTTCTACGTCGGCCTGCAGAAACTCACCGGCGACAGCGCCTGGATGCGCGTCAACGGCACCAGCGGCGGCACGCTGGCCAACGACAGCTACAACGCCAGCTACGACAATGCGCAGGAACGCTCCTGGCAAGTGCGCCACGACTACAACTTCGTCGCGCTGGGCATCCCCGGCCTGACCCTGATGAACCGTTATATCAGCGGCGACAACGTGCACACCGGGACGATCACCGACGGCAAGGAATGGGGCCGCGAATCGGAACTGGGCTACACCGTGCAGAGCGGCGCGCTGAAGGACTTGAACGTCAGATGGCGCAACTCGACCATGCGCCGCGACTTCAGCAACAACGAGTTCGACGAGAACCGTTTGATCGTCAGCTATCCGATCAGCCTCCTTTAAACACCGATCCCCCCCTGTAGGAGCTGCCGCAGGCTGCGATCTTTTGATCTTAAAAACAAGATCAAAAGATCGCAGACTGCGGCAGCTCCTACATTGGAATTCTCGCCACTGGTCAGGACAAGTCGTACTTTGCCGGCCGGCAGGTAAAGTGACAAAACCTGAAGGAATCAGGTGTTAATCCTTCCCGCTTCCGTCGTCGTAGTCGGTCCTCAAGCTGTGAGCCAGGTTGTCATCGGAAGACACCACCGATCACCAGAGGACCTCCTCAATGATCTCTCGTCTAACCGCAACACCCGACTGGGACGCCAAGGCGTACCAGCAGTTCTCCCGTCTCAGGCAACGCCCGGTCAACGAACTGCTCGACCGCGTCGACCTGCACAACCCGCAACGCATTTACGACCTCGGCTGCGGCACCGGCATTGCCACGCAGTTGTTGGCCAAACGCTGGCCGCGCGCGCAGTTGCAGGGCGTCGACAGCTCCGCGCAGATGCTCGATGAGGCACGCTGCCTGCCGATCCGGGCGTTGTGGAAACATTGCGACCTGCTTGATTGGCAACCTGAGCAGCCGGCGGATCTGCTGTTCGCGGCCGCCGTGCTGCACTTTATCGAAGGCCATGAAAAACTGCTGCCGCGCCTGCTCGGTTATCTGAATCCCGGCGGCTGTCTGGCGGCGCACATGCCGGACTGGCGCGATGCGCTGTGGTATCGGCTGATGCTCGACACCCTCGAAAACGGCGGCACCGGTGGCACGCCACTGGGCACTCCTGAACTGCGCCAGCGCATGGCGGCGCGGCCGTTATTGGCACTGGAGGATTACTACCGGTTGCTCGCGCCCATGACTACGTCGCTGGATATCTGGGAGACCGAGCAGTTGCAGGTGGTTGACGGCAAGTCGCCGGTGTATGACTGGGTGAAGGTCTCGGCGCTGCGGCCGGTAATGCAGGCGTTGAGTTCAGCGGAACAGGCGCGGTTTATCTATCACTACCTGATGCGGGTGCATAAGCATTATCCGCAAGAGGGGGATGGGCATACGTTGTTTGCGTTCAAGCGGATATTTATTGTGGCCACGGTTTGAAGAGCAAAAGATCGCAGCCTTCGGCAGCTCCTACAGGGGAACGCATTCCAAATGTAGGAGCTGCCGAAGGCTGCGATCTTTTTCGGTTTCAACCGTCAATCCCGGGATTCGACTCCCAACTCATCCCACACCGATTCGGCCAAGTGAAACGTCGCATTCGCCGCCGGGATCCCGCAGTAAATCGCACTCTGCATGATCACTTCCTTGATCTCGCCCCGGCTCACGCCGTTATTGGCCGCCGCGCGCAGGTGCAGTTTCAGCTCGCCTTCGCGGTTCATGCCGATCAGCATGGCGATGGTGATCAGGCTGCGCGTGTGCCGTGGCAAGCCCGGACGCGTCCAGATATCGCCCCAGGCATGGCGGGTGATCATTTCCTGAAACTCCGAGTTGAACTCGGTCAGCGTGGTCAGGCTGCGATCAACATGCGCATCGCCCAACACCGCGCGGCGTACCTGCATGCCTTCGTCGTAACGTTGTTTCTCGTCCACAAACACTTCCTCACTTAGCCTGCAAAAACGCCAACACGCGATCACTGAAATCTGCACCGGCCTGCACGTTGGACAGGTGCGCCGCATAGAACTCGGCATATTGGGCGCCGCGTACGTGCTCCTGAATAAAGTGCCCACCGGACGGCGGTGTCACCGCATCTTCGGTGCCGGCAATCACCAGCAACGGCACATTGATCGACGTCAGTTGTTCGCGGAAATCGGCATCACGCACCGCCGCGCAGTTGGCCGCATAACCTTCAGGCGAAGTGGCCGCGAGCATGTCGGTAATCTGCTTGGCCGCCGCCGGATGCGCTGCCGAAAAGTCCGGGGTAAACCAGCGGGCAATCGACGCGTCACGCAGGGCCACCATCGCTGCGGCACCGTCGCGCAGCACGGTTTCAATGCGTGGATTCCACACCGATGGATCGCCGATTTTCGCCGCCGTATTGCACACGATCAGCTTGTTCAGGCGATGCCCGGCATTGATCCCCAGCCACTGGCCGATCAGGCCACCCATCGACAGCCCACAAAAATGCGCGCGCTCGATGTGCAGCGCATCCAGCAAGCCGAGCACGTCATGACCCAGTTGCTCGATGCTGTAAGGCCCCGGCGTCACCAGTGATTGGCCGTGACCACGAGTGTCGAAACGCAGCACGCGAAAATGCTCGGTGAACGCTGGCATCTGCGCGTCCCACATGTGCAGATCAGTGCCCAGCGAGTTGGACAGCACCAGCACCGGCGCATCGACCGGGCCTTCAATTTGATAGTGCAGTTCGCCATCGGCGAGTTGAACGAAAGCCACAGCCCTCTCCTTTCAGACAGACAATGCGTTGTGTTCGGCCACCGCACGCTCGACCCAGGTTTTCGCCTGGCCGAGGTAATGGGCGGGGTTCAAAAGCTGATCTAGTTCAGCGTTGCTCAGCTCAGCAGTGACTTGCGGTTCGTCACCCAGCACGGCGCGTAAATGGCGCTGCTCGGCCACGGCGCGTTTGCAGCATTGTTCGAGCAGATGATGCGCGGTGTCGCGGCCGACACGCTGGGCGAGGACGATGCTGACGGCTTCGGCCAGCACCAGCCCCTGAGTCAATTCGAGGTTGCGGCCCATGCGCTCGGCATCGACTTCCAGGCCATCGGCCAACAAGCGTGCTTGTTGCAGTGAACCGGATACGAGGCAGCAGATTTCCGGCAAGGTTTCCCATTCGGCATGCCACAGACCCAGGCTGCGTTCATGTTCCTGCGGCATCGCGCTGAACAGCGTCGACACCAGACCCGGCACGCGCGTCGCCGCGCCGATCAACACCGCCGCACCGACCGGATTGCGCTTGTGCGGCATGGTCGACGAACCGCCCTTGCCCGGTGCCGACGGCTCGAACACCTCTGCCGCTTCAGTTTGCATCAACAGACTGATGTCGCGGCCGAATTTGCCGAGGCTGCCGGCGATCAGACCGAGCACCGCGCCGAACTCGACCACGCGATCACGCTGGGTGTGCCACGGCTGTTCCGGCAAGGTCAGTTGCAGTTCTTCAGCCAGCGCCTCAGCGATCGGCAAGGCCTGCGCGCCCAGCGCGGCGAGGGTTCCGGACGCACCACCAAATTGCAGCACCAGCAGACGCGGCTTGAGTTCGCGCAAGCGTTGACGGCTGCGCGTCACAGCGCCCAGCCATCCGGCGATTTTCATGCCGAGGGTGACCGGCGTCGCATGTTGCAGCCAGGTGCGCCCGGCCAACGGCGTCGCCGCATGGCGTTGCGCTTGGGTCGCGAGGGAATCAGCGAGTTGCGCGAGATCGTTCTCGATCAACGCCAGCGCCTGTCGCAATTGCAACACCAGCCCGGAATCCATCACGTCCTGACTGGTCGCGCCCAAATGCACATAACGTTCGGCTTCAGCGTCGCTGGCAGCAATCTGCTTGCCCAATGCCTTGACCAGCGGAATCGCCGAATTGCCGGCCGTGGCAATCGCCTCGCCCAATGCTGCGAAGTCATACAGATCAGCACTGCATGCAGCCGCAATAGGTTTCACCGCAGAAGAAGGAATCAAACCGACCCGCGCCTCGGCCCGGGCCAGCGCCGCTTCGAAGTCGAGCATGGCCTGCACGCGGCCCTGATCGCAGAACACTTCACGCATATCGCGGGCAGTGAAATAGGCATCGAACAATTGATTGCCCGGTCGCTGAGTCATAAACAGTCCTTGCCGGCGCGGGCCATTACGGCCCGCGCGCATCGGGTTAGAGATCGTGGTGCAAATACGCCGCCTGTTTCGGCAGGCGCAGGCTGAACAGGAACGCGATCGCCATCATCGCCGTCACGTACCAGTAGAAGGAGTTTTCCATGCCGATGTTCTTCAGGCTCAGGGCGACGAATTCCGCCGAGCCGCCGAAGATCGCATTCGCCACCGCGTAGGCCAGACCGACGCCAAGTGCACGGACTTCCGGCGGGAACATTTCGGCTTTTACCAGGCCGCTGATCGAGGTGTAAAAACTGACGATCGCCAGCGCCACGGTAATCAGCACAAACGCGAGGAACGGGCTGCTGACGCTTTTCAGGCTCAACAGAATCGGCACGGTGAACAGCGTACCGAGCGCGCCGAACCAGAGCATCGAATTACGTCGACCGATCTTGTCGGCGAGCATACCGAACAGCGGCTGCATGCACATATACAGGAACAGCGCGCCGGTCATGATGTAGCTGGCAGTCTTGGCGTGCATGCCGGCGGTGTTCACCAGGTATTTCTGCATGTAGGTGGTGAACGTGTAGAAAATCAGCGAGCCACCGGCGGTGTAACCGAGCACGGTGATGAACGCAGCTTTGTGATCGCGGAACAACGCGCTGATGCTGCCGGCGTCTTTGTGTTCGCGGGTTTCCTTGTTGGTGGTTTCTTTCAGCGAACGACGCAGGAACAGCGAAATCAGCGCCGCCACCGCACCGACCACAAACGGAATCCGCCAGCCGTAGGCGCGCAGATCGTCTTCGGTGAGGAATTGCTGCAGCACCACCACCAGCGACACGGCCAGCAGTTGGCCGCCAATCAACGTCACGTACTGGAACGAGGCGAAAAATCCGCGCTGGCCCTTGAGCGCGACTTCGCTCATATAGGTGGCAGTGGTGCCGTACTCACCGCCGACCGACAGCCCTTGCAGCAAACGTGCGAACAACAGCAGGACCGGCGCCCAGACGCCGATGTCCTTGTACGTCGGCAGGCAAGCAATCAGCAGAGAGCCGAAGCACATCATCAGAATCGAGATGAGCATCGAATTCTTGCGCCCGTGCTTGTCAGCGACCCGGCCGAAAATCCAGCCACCAATCGGACGCATCAGGAAGCCGGCAGCGAACACACCGGCGGTGTTGACCAGTTGCACCGTCGGGTTGTCGGAGGGGAAGAACGCCGGGGCGAAATAGATCGCGCAGAAGGCGTAGACGTAGAAGTCGAACCATTCGACGAGGTTGCCAGACGAGGCGCCGACAATGGCAAAGATGCGCTTGCTGCGCTCTTCGCCGGTGTAATGGGAGGTGGTCGTTGTCATTGTTTTTCACTCGATAGGGACAGTGAGAGTCTAGACACACTTTGCAACAGTCCCGTTCCACATCCTGTATTGATCGTTCCCACGCTCCGCGTGGTAACGCATCCGGTGACGCTCCGCGTCACGGTGGACGCGGAGCGTCCATGGCATCATTCCCACGCAGAGCGTGGGAACGATCATGCAGGAGCTGCCGCAGGCGGCGATCTTTTGATCTTAATAATCGAAGAACACCGTCTCGGCATCAGTGCCCTGCAGAACCACATTCCACTGGTACACACCCGAGGCGTCCTGCTTGGCCAGCAACGTGCTGCGACGTTCGGCCGGCACACATTCCAGCAACGGATCATTCACGTTCGCCGGTTCGCCTTCAAAGTAGATCCGCGTCAGCAAGTGCTTGACCAGGCCACGGGCAAACACCAGCACCACCAGATGCGGCGCCTGCGTCGACCCCTTCAGGCCCTCAACCGTGCCCGGTTTGATCGTGGTGAAACGGAAGCGCCCTTCCGCGTCCACCGGCACCCGGCCAAAACCTGCAAAGTTCGGATCAAGCGGTTTGTCCTGCTCGTCTTCCGGGTGGTCGTACTTGCCGGCGGCGTTGGCCTGCCAGACTTCGAGCATGGCGTCGTTGACGACATCGCCGTTGCCATCCACCACCTGCCCGGTGATCGCCACGCGCTCGCCGAGGGTTTGCTCGACGGTGAGGTTTTCGCGGTTCAGCCAGGTCAGGCCGATGTGGTAATACGGCCCGACGGTGTGGGACGTGGTCGCAGTCAGCGTCATCTTATTTCTCCATCGGCGTGGCTTCACGCCCGCGCAGCACGATGTCCCAGCGGTAACCGAGGGCGTAGGACGGAATGGTTTTTTCCAGATCGAAACGGGCGATCAGGCGTTCCTTGGCCGAGGTGTCCGGCACGCAGTTGTAGATCGGGTCGTAGGCCAGCAGCGGATCGCCCGGGAAATACATTTGCGTGACCAGCCGGGTAAGGATGCTCGGCCCGAACAGCGAAAAGTGGATGTGCGCCGGGCGCCAGGCGTTGTGGTGGTTGCCCCACGGGTAGGCGCCGGGCTTGATGGTCTGGAACTGATACCAGCCGTCGGCGTCGGTGACGGTGCGACCGGTGCCGGTGAAGTTCGGGTCCAGCGGCGCGTCGTGCAGGTCGCGCTGGTGGTTGTAGCGACCGGCGGCGTTGGCCTGCCAGATCTCGACGAGAATTCCCGGCACCGGCAGACCGTTTTCGTCGAGCACGCGACCGTGAATGATGATGCGCTCACCCAGCGGTTCGCCGCTGTGCTGTGCGGTCAGGTCGTTATCGCGGTCGCCCACGCGCTCGGCACCGATGGTCGGCCCGGTGATTTCCGACAGCGAATGCGGCAGAAACACCAGTGGCTTGGACGGCGAGCGCAGGTTGGTGGATTGATACGTCGGGTGCAGGTATTCAGGCTGAGTGCCTTCCTGCGGACGACGGTAACCAGGCTTGTCAGACATGTCGCTTTCCTCTGTTCTATTTCGTCACGGCTTGCGTCAGACGCGTTCGATGGCCAGGGCCAGACCTTGGCCGACACCGACGCACATGGTCGCCAGACCTTTCTTGCCGCCGGTCTTTTCCAGTTGATGCAGTGCGGTCAACACCAAACGTGCACCGCTCATGCCCAACGGGTGACCGAGGGCAATCGCGCCGCCATTCGGGTTGACCTGCGCGGCGTCGTCGGCCAGACCCAGTTCACGCAGCACCGCCAGGCCTTGGCTGGCAAACGCTTCGTTGAGTTCGATCACATCAAAATCGCTGACCGCCACGCCGAGGCGTTCGATGAGCTTGCGCACCGCCGGCACCGGGCCGATGCCCATCACGCGTGGCGCAACCCCGGCGCTGGCCATGCCGAGCACTTTGGCGCGGGCGATCAGGCCATGCTTTTTCACCGCTTCGGCGGACGCGAGAATCAGTGCGGCAGCACCATCGTTGACCCCGGAGGCATTGCCGGCGGTGACGGTTTTGTCCGGGCCGTTGACGGGTTTCAGCTTGCTCAGTGCTTCAATCGTCGTATCGGCGCGCGGATGTTCGTCCTGGCTGACCACGGTTTCGCCTTTCTTGTGGGCAATCCGCACTTCGACGATTTCTTCAGCGAAGTAGCCGGCAGCCTGCGCGGCGGCGGTACGTTGCTGACTGCGCAGGGCGAACGCGTCCTGATCGGCGCGCGACACTTTATAGTCGTCGGCGACGTTGTCGGCGGTCTGCGGCATCGCATCGACGCCATACTGCGCCTTCATCAACGGGTTGATGAAACGCCAGCCGATGGTGGTGTCTTCCAGTTTCATATTGCGCGAAAACGCTGCGTCAGCCTTGCCCATCACGAACGGCGCGCGGGACATCGACTCGACGCCGCCAGCAATCGCCAGCTCCATCTCGCCGCTGGCGATCGCACGGAACGCCGTGCCGATCGCATCCATGCCCGAAGCGCAGAGACGATTGAGGGTCACGCCCGGTACGCTTTCCGGCAGGCCCGCCAGCAGCAGGGCCATACGCGCAACGTTGCGGTTGTCTTCACCGGCCTGGTTGGCGCAGCCGAGGAACACTTCGTCGATGGCGTTCCAGTCCACCGACGGATTGCGTTCCATCAGGGCTTTGATCGGCACAGCGGCCAGGTCGTCGGCGCGAACGGCAGACAAACCGCCGCCGAAACGGCCGATCGGGGTGCGAATCGCGTCGCAGATATAAACGTCACGCATCATGCTTCTCCCGGTGCCTGGCCGTGGGCGGCGGCAGTACGCGCTTCGAGATCGCGCAGCGCAGTCAGTTCGACTTCAGTCGGTTCAGCGGTGTTTTCAACATGCTCGGCAAAACGAATCGCCCAACCGGTGGCCGCGACCACTTGCTCGCGGGTCACGCCCGGGTGCAGCGCGGTGACCACGAATTCGTGGGTGCCTTCTTCCGGTTCCATGATGCACAGGTCGGTGATGATCCCGACCGGACCGGCGCCCGGCAGGCCCAGACGTTTGCGCGAATCACCGCCCTCGCCGTGACCGACCGAGGTGATGAAATCGAGTTTGTCGACGAACGAACGTGCCGACTGTTTAAGGATGATCAACACGCTTTTCGCCGAACCGGCAATTTCCGGCGCGCCACCGGCACCCGGCAGACGCACTTTCGGCGAGAAGTAATCGCCAACCACGGTGGTGTTGATGTTGCCAAAACGGTCGACTTGCGCGGCGCCGAGAAAGCCGACGTCGATGCGCCCGCCCTGCAGCCAGTAGCGAAAAATCTCACCGGTCGGCACGACGGTGTCGGCGGTTTCCGCCAGTTCGCCATCACCAATGGACAGCGGCAATACGCTTGGCTTGGCGCCAATCGGGCCCGACTCGTAGATCAGCACTACATCAGGCGAAGAAGTCAGACGCGCGAGGTTGGCGGCTTTCGACGGCAGGCCGATACCGACGAAGCACACCGAGCCGTTCTTCAGCCGACGGGCCGCCGCGACGGTCATCATTTCATTGGTGGTGTAAGTCATTACTTGGCCTCCGAAGCAGCGGCCAACTTGGCCTGGAACGCACTGAAGTCAGCGCAGCCATGGATGTATTCGTTGATCCACGCGGTGAAGGTCTCACGGTCGCGGGCGATCGGGTCCCACGCCTGATAGAAACGATTGTCACGCTCGGTGTAACCGTGGGCGTAGGACGGATGTGCGCCGCCGGGTACGTGGCAGACTGCGCTCAAGGCCCAGGTCGGCAGCACGCAGGCATTCATCGGCGCGTTGAGGTTGTCGACGATTTCTTCAACCGTGACGATGCAGCGCTTGGCCGCCAGTGCCGCTTCTTTCTGCACGCCGAGAATGCCCCACAGCAGGACGTTGCCTTGACGGTCGGCTTTCTGTGCGTGGATCACGGTCACGTCCGGGCGCACCGACGGCACTGCCGCCAGCACTTCACCGGTGAATGGACAGGTCACAGACTTGATCAGCGGATTGACCTTCGGCAGGTCGGAGCCGGCGTAGGCACGCAGCACCGCGAACGGCAGGCCGGAGGCGCCAGCGACGTAGGCGTTGGCCAGGTCGGCGTGGCTGTGCTCTTCGATTTCCAGCGCATGCGGCCATTGTTTCTCGACCGCGTCACGCAGGCGGTGCAGCGAACCGACACCCGGGTTGCCGCCCCAGGAGAAAATCAGTTTGCGTGCGCAACCGGCACCGATCAGTTGGTCGTAGATCAGGTCAGGCGTCATCCGCACCAGCGTCAGATCTTTCTTGCCCTGACGAATGATTTCATGACCCGCTGCCGTAGGGATCAGGTGAGTGAAGCCTTCGAGTGCGACGGTGTCACCGTCGTTGACGAATTGCTTCACCGCATCGTGCAGCGAAAGGATCTCAGCCATGGAGCGGGCTCCTGTTTTTGTATGAATCGCCAGTGATAAAAAGGCGCGAGGTTCAGCGCCGGAGTCACTGCAGATTAAGCGCGGTAAAACCGCCAAACAATCCGATAATCGACTGAGTGTTCGTTTATCGAACGGATTGTTGCCAGCCTATCGGTCCGTGTTGCCTGCAAAAGATCGCAGCCTTCGGCAGCTCCTACAGGGTTACGCGTTCACATGTAGGAGCTGCCGAAGGCTGCGATCTTTTCGCTTTACATCGAAATATCAGGTCGCATCCGCATGACTGACCATGCCTTTGATCACCACCGCCGTGGTCGCCAATGCCGCCGGAATCACCAACGCCGTCAGCACTTGTTCAAAATTCCAGCCCAGGCCCAACAACGTTGCGCCCATCCACGCCCCGAGAATCGCGCCGAAGCGGCCAATCCCCAGCATCCACGAGACCCCGGTCGCCCGCCCCTGAGTCGGATAAAACCGCGCCGCCAGCGACGGCATCGCCGATTGCGCGCCGTTGACGCACATCCCCGCCACCAGCACCAAAGTCGCCAGCAAGGTGATATTGCCCAGGCTCTGCCCCACCGCGTAGGCAAACACCCCCGCCAGCAGATAGAACGTGCCGATGACCTTGTGCGGGTTGAAGCGGTCCATCGCCCAGCCCACCGCCACCGCGCTCAACACCCCGCCGAACTGGAACAACGCACCGATAAACGCGGCTTGCTCCATGCTCGCGCCGCTGTCACGCATCAGCGTCGGCAGCCAACTGGTCAGCAGATAAACGATCACCAGGCCCATGAAGTAGGTCAGCCACAGCAGCAAAGTGCCGGTGCTGTAAGTGCCGGAGAAGATCACCGCGAACACGTTGCGCGCCTTGACGGTTTTCTGTTCCGGTACGCTGAAACTTGCGGCCTGGGCGACGGTAGCCGGATCGATCGGCGCCAGGGTTTTGCGGATCTTGTCGGTGCCACGATTGCGCACCACCAGATAACGCGCTGACTCCGGCAGCCAGAACAGCAGCACCACGGCGAGGATCAACGGCAGGATCCCGCCGATCAGTAACAGACTGTGCCAGCCGAACGCCGGAATCAGTTTCGCGGAAATGAACCCGCCGCCGGCCATGCCGAGGTTGAAGCCACAGAACATGCTGGTCACCAACAGCGACTTCTTGCGTTCCGGGGTGTATTCCGAAAGCAGCGTAGTGGCGTTCGGCATACCTGCGCCGAGACCCAGACCGGTCAGGAAGCGCAGCACCAGCAACTGTTCAACGTTGGAGCTGTACGCCGACGCCAGACTGAAAGCGCCGAACAGCACCACGGCGCCGACGAGGACGACTTTTCGCCCAAAGCGGTCTGCCAAAGGGCCTGACCCCAAGGCGCCGAAGACCATGCCGATCAGCGCGGCACTCATCACCGGGCCGAGGCTGGCGCGGTCGATGCCCCAGTCCTGGGACAGCGCCGGGGCAATAAAGCCCATCGCGGCGGTGTCGAGGCCATCGAGAAAGACAATCAGGAAACACAGGATCACCACGCGCCACTGATAGCGCGAGATCGGTTGGGCATTGATGAAGGTCTGCACGTCGAGGCAGTTACCCACAGCGGACTGAGGCTGGTTCATTATTTTTATTCCACGCAAAAAACGCAGTCGACCGGCGGCCGGCCAGAGAGCGGCACGGTCACAAGAATAGAAGGTCTGGATCAGGCGTTGCGGTCAATCCGGCAACAGCGGAGGGAGCGGAGACAGTCGGGGAACATGCGCATGGTGAGTTGCCTCTTGTCATTATTATGGGAGTCGACCGTCCGGCGGGCTCATTCACATCAGCGCCGGATGACGCTGCCGCGACATTAATGATCCGAGGGTTTTAGCGTCAATTCGATAAACGCAACACTGTGCGTTTATCGAACAGCTTCATCAGGCGAACAGCTGCGCACTGAGGTCGCGGCTGGCGCTAAGCAGACCCGGCAAGAAGCGCTGTTCCAGTTCGGTACGGCTGACGCGCCCGGCGTGGGTGCTGACGTTGAGCGCCGCGACGACCTGGCCGGAAGCGTCGTAGACCGGCACGGCAATCGAACGCAGGCCTTGTTCCAGTTCCTGATCGACGATGCACCAGCCTTGCTGCCGCACTTCCTGCAGGCATTCGAGCAACGCGTCGGGGGTGTGAATCGTGCGGCTGGTCTTGGCGACCAGTTCGGCGTGATCGAGGTATTCACGCAGCGACGTGTCATCAAGGGCCGCCAGCAGAATCCGCCCCATCGAGGTGCAATACGCCGGCAGGCGCCCGCCCACCGACAAATCCACCGAGATCAGCCGCTGGGTGGTCGCCGAGCGCGCAATGTAGAGAATGTCGTCGCCCTCGAGCGTGGCCATGTTGCAGGCTTCATGCAGTTGCTCGCTCATACGGTCCAGGTACGGCTGGGCCGATACCGCCAACGGCGTCGACGACAGATAGGCGTGGCCGAGGGTCAGCACTTTGGGCAGCAATGAATAGGTGCGCCCGTCCGTGGTGGCGTAACCGAGTTTGATCAGCGTATGCAGGCAACGGCGCACGGCGGCGCGGGGAATCTCCGTGCGGTGGCTGATCTGGGCGATGGTCAGGTGGCGTTTGCGCTCCTGAAACGCCTGCACCACCGCCAACCCCCGGGCCAGCGAGGTCATGAAGTCCGGATCACCGGTCAGCGCCTGGATACGTTTGGCCGGCGAGGCAACGATCGGCGGTGCCACGGAGGTGAAGGAGTTGCGCATTTGATCGTTCATTTGTTGTCCTGTTATCCGGCACGGATCAATGGGCTATACAAGCGGCTCGCCAAGCAATGCACAAGCGCTGGGCCTGCAAGATTGGGCGATTATCGAACCGCCGATCGATAATCGCAATCAGCTGTGCGGCTCGCCTCAAACGCTTCGAGGGTTCGACTCAACTTTGGCTTTTATCTGAATCAGCGCCTTAGTTGTTCGACTAAATGGCGCCAAAAACAGATCGTTCGCTAAATAATCGGCGCTCTGCACTTCAACTTGCGACAAAAGTTACGAGTCACAAAACAATCACACATCCGGAACCGTTTTTAACTTGGCAAAGATAGTCATTCCTGAATCGGCCGCTATAATGCACCTCAGTGGCAACTCGCTTTTAATCATCGAGGTCGCCATTCGCTGCGGCGATGTCCATCGCCAACAGCCCGGCCAGCGCCCGACGCGCATCACTCATGCAACGCCTGCGCTCGCTGAAACAGGAAACTGATGCTGCGTCAGTTTTTATCTGGTGCCGTAGCCGCCTGTAACACGGAAGTCTTGATCGCCCCACCGTTTACACCAATGCCTATCCAGGCGTTGAACTCGCGGCGGCTGCGTTCAATCGATTCGTTGCAGTGCGTTTCACCAGACACTTAACTCAACTCATACAGGTAGCACTGTGACGAAAGACGAACTGCGCGCGGAACTTGAGCGCCAGGAACAACGTTACAAGGAAGTTTACGGCGGGGAAGTCACCACCTACGCCGCTCAGCCCGAACCGGAACGCAAAGCATGGCGTAAACGCCCTACCGTTCAGGATCAGGTCTTCAAGCAGGAAATAGAAAAGATCGAAAAGGAACTCAAAGCCGAAGAGCCTTGAGCGACGGTTTTCGGATCTTTTGAAGGTTTGCGTCCACACCGGTTACAAGCGCGGTGGAACGACGATGCCTTGCGCGCCCGCTACCCGCGGGCAGCGGCCATTACCCGGTCTGGTTGACTGAGAATGGGCGTCCTACAGGTTTCAGAGATATTTCAGACAAGCGTTTGAGACCACTCAACGCCGGTAAAAACGCCTGTTAAAAATGGTTTTTATCAATTAAATCAACCACTTGAAAAACCCTGCGCTCCGCTAGGTTTTCATGTGCTGCAACAAATTAAATCGAAGAAGTGTGAAACCGATGAGCAGGTAGGGGATCGATTTCCAGTCTTTTCTGGCATAATCGCGCCCCCTTACGACCGGGTCAGAAAACCTTCATGATCGATTTATTCAGCGGACTGGATGCTTGGGTGCTTGTGAGCCTCTTGCTCGCCCTGACGTTTGTCCTCGCCTTCGAGTTCATCAATGGATTTCATGACACCGCTAACGCGGTAGCCACTGTTATCTACACCAAAGCCATGCCGCCCCACCTGGCGGTGTTCTTTTCCGGTGTGTTCAATTTCCTCGGCGTGCTGCTGGGCGGCGTTGGCGTGGCGTACGCCATCGTCCATTTGCTGCCGGTTGAACTGCTGATCAATGTGAACACCGGCCATGGCCTGGCAATGGTGTTCTCGTTGCTCGCCGCGGCAATCGCCTGGAACCTGGGCACCTGGTACTTCGGTATCCCGGCTTCCAGCTCGCACACCCTGATCGGCTCGATCCTCGGTGTCGGCCTGGCGAACGCCCTGATCAACGACATTCCGTTGGCCGACGGCGTGAACTGGCAGAAAGCGATCGACATCGGCGCCTCGCTGGTGTTCTCGCCAATGGCCGGTTTCCTGATCGCCGCGCTGATCCTGATCGGCCTGAAATGGTGGCGTCCGCTGTCGAAGATGCACAAGACGCCGGAACAGCGCCGCAAGATCGACGACAAGAAGCATCCACCGTTCTGGAACCGTCTGGTCCTGGTGATCTCGGCCATGGCCGTGAGCTTCGTGCACGGTTCCAACGATGGCCAGAAAGGCATCGGCCTGATCATGCTGGTGCTGATCGGTATTGTCCCGGCGCAGTTCGTGCTCGACCTGAACAGCACCACGTACCAGATCGAACGCACTCGCGATGCGACCCTGCACCTGAGCCAGTTCTACCAGCGCAATGCCGATTCGCTGGGTGAATTCCTGGCCCTGGGCAAAAGCGTGGAAGGCGACCTGCCGGAGAAATTCCGCTGCAACCCGCAGCAGACCGAACCGACCATCAGCGCCCTGCTGCACACGCTGAAAGGCGTAGCGGACTACCATTCGCTGTCGTCAGACAGCCGTATCGAAGTGCGTCGCTACCTGCTCTGCCTGGACGACACCGCGAAGAAGGTTGGCAAGCTGCCTGGCCTGGAAGCCCGTGAAAAGGCAGACCTCGACAAGCTGCGCAAAGACCTGACCACCACCACCGAATACGCCCCGTTCTGGGTGATTCTGGCGGTGGCCCTGGCTCTTGGCCTCGGCACCATGGTTGGCTGGAAACGCGTAGTGCTGACCATCGGTGAGAAGATCGGCAAGCAGGGCATGACCTATTCTCAGGGCATGTCTGCGCAGATCACCACCGCGAGCCTGATCGGCATGGCCAACATTTTCAGCCTGCCTGTGTCGACCACTCACGTTCTGTCCTCGGGCGTGGCGGGCACCATGGTCGCGAACAAGAGCGGCCTGCAGGGTGGCACGGTGCGTACCATTCTGTTGGCGTGGGTGTTGACCCTGCCGGCGACTGTGGCGCTGTCGGCTGGTTTGTTCTGGCTGGCGTCAAAGGCGCTGGGTAGCTGATAGCTAGCGGCACATGAGAAAGGCGTGATTCGAGAGAATCGCGCCTTTTTTGTTTATGGGGTTTTGGGATTGGGATTGGGATTGGGGGCATATCCGTTGCTGCGGGTGCTGCCGCTGGCGGTTTCGCTCTTACAGCGACTCACTTTTCCAAACGCCGAAAAGTAAGCAAAAGGCTTTGCCCCTGGCGTACGGCACTTCGCTGAGGCTCAGTGTTCCCTCGCTACGGTGTCCATCCGGGGGCATCGCCTACGGTGTGCTTCGCTGCACCTCCTCTCGATGTATGCGGCTACGCCGCACGGCGCTACGCGCCTCCCCCCGGATGAACACCTTCGCTCGGCCTGCCGATGGGGCAAAAGATCAAAAACCAAAGCCAGAGCAAGATCACAAACCAGATCAAAAGC